>DATHZY010000561.1:0-5134 GCA_035458325.1 Saprospiraceae bacterium
GTGTCCATGACGGGGGTTACTTCTTTTGTCATTAAAGCGGATGTCTTGTGATCATTCTTACAGCTCCAGAGGGAAAAGGCCAGCAAGAAAAACAGAACGTAAATACGATTCGATTTCATGATTGATCTGTTAGCAATATATTTTTGAAATGTAAATGAGCAAATTTATATGTTGACTTCAGGGTCTGGGTTTTCAAAAGTCCTTGATAGCTGCTATTCTGAATTGAGTATTATTCTTTGTTTGAATCATATTTTCTTCCTGATCGGTCTACCATTGTACTTCCTGCCTGTTGCGTGCCCATCATCAGGATGTCCTGCACGTTGACGTGTGGTGGCCTGGAGGCGATAAAATAAATGGCTTCTGCCACGTCTTTGGATGTGAGTGGATTGAAATCTTCGTAGATACTCGCTTTCTGTTCGTCCCAATCAAAACGCACGCGTGCAAATTCTGTTGACTCTACATGGCCAGGCGCAACCTGAGAGACACGGATTCCATGCATATACAGATCTGCACGGATAGCCTTTGTCAATGCTTCCACTGCAAATTTTGTAGCGCAATACACATTGCCTTTTGGATAGATCTCTTTACCGGCAGTTGAACAAAGGTTGATGATATGTCCAGATTTTCGTTCCACCATTCCCGGGCTGATGAGTCGTGTCATATATAGCAGGCCCTTCACATTGGTGTCTATCATTTGCTCCCAGTGTTCTAGATTGCCTTCGTGGATGAAGTCGAGTCCACGGGCTAGTCCTGCATTATTGATGAGGATATCGATGGGGCGCTTGACCGTTGACATGGCAGTTGCGCACTCCGCCTGATTCCGGATATCAAAACATAGAGTTGTAATATCCACAGGAAAGGCTGAAGTAAGTTCTTTTTTAATTTCGGCCAACCTGTCTTCGCGTCTTGCGGTCAGGATAAGATCATATCCATGCATGGCAAATTCACGGGCGGTGGCAAGACCAATTCCACTTGTAGCGCCGGTGATCAATACACATTTATTCATCAGCGGGATTTCATTTTAGTGACTAATGCATTAAACTCTTCTTTAAACGCAGCATAGCCGGAAGTAGCAGGGCCTGAAAATCCGGTGTGGATGGCCACCACTTTATTTTCTTTATCCAGGAAGATCAACGTTGGATAGGCAACGACTTTATTCAACATCGGGAATACTTCTCCTGCTTTCTTCTTGTCATTGATACCCCCATAGACAATAGGGTAGGGAATCTGCATTTTCGATCTGTAGGTTTCAATCGCCGCTATTGCCCTGGTCGTATCGGTATGACGTTCGAATGAAACACCTACGATTTCAAATCCGGGATCCGGATTTTCCTTGAGGTAGCTGAGCAGGAAGGTGGTTTCATCTTTACAGTTTGGACACCATGTGCCCATGATCTGGATAATCTTTGGCTTGCCTGCCAGGTTTCCCTGGTTGATATCAATACGATTGCCCTTTGTATCCGTCAGCGCCAGCTTGAAGACTTCATCATTATTCATGATGGTCAATCCGAGTGGATCGCCAAGAGATTTTAATTCTATCGTATCCGAGCGTTTGCCTTCCCAATAAGTCTTAAAATGATTACCTGATCTATAGATGCCTGTCAACTGACCATCCGGAAGAATTTTTGCTTCATAGAGATAGGCATGGCTTCCATCAAAAACCGAGAGATGTAACCGGTCACCGTTGACTACACCTTCCAGAAACCGATCATCACCTGTCGGAGATAGAAAGGTGCCGGTGATGTGATTTCCTTTTTGAACAAATTCGCCAATGCTTCTCGATGGTTCTTCTGTTTCTATTCCAAAAGTACAATCCCATTTGCCTGTCAGGTCTGCTGCAGGTGGATCCATTGTTTGAAAAAAGCGATAGGGTTGTCCGTGCAGTGCCCTGAATTTTATCCTGTAGTCTTTGCGGTTCCTGACCACCCACCAGCCTTCGATCGCATCCTCTTCATACTGCGCCTGGATATGTGAGTCATAGATCGGAAAGTCTATCCGAATTGAGTCGCGTGCAACTCTTCTGTCAACACCCGTCTTGATATCGGTGACCACAATGCGCTCTTCACCATTATGGATGACCAGGTGAAATGAATCAGGTGTATCATAGATCACTTCAAAGTTGAAGGGAAGCTCTCCTTTCGATTTTTCATCAAACCCTTCCAGTTCGTCGGTGAGTACCAGGACACCTCTCCACATCCCAGGAGGAATGGACGAATAGTGCTCACCAAGTTTAATACAGGAGGAAAAGGTTGCGGAAAGCAAAAAGAACAATAGCCACTTAGTCATTCAATTATGATTTTTCACCTACAAAGTGGTGATCTTTTTCACGGAACAAGACATTGAAGGTCGTCAGGCTTCCGTAGATACGAGTGATGTACTGTTGCATATCAATCTTATCCTCATCCGTGAGTTTGGGATTGCTGTTTATCTTTTGCTCCAGTACGCGCAGACGGTCACGCAACATTACGATTTTGTGAAAGAAGGTTTCAACGGGTATGTCTTTTGGCTTGAGTGACTTGTCCAGTGGTTGTAACAACATTACGCCACCTTTCCATTTATCACCGATAGGGACGATTTCTGTGATTTCACCCCAGGTTTTCAGAATTTTCATCAATGATCTCTCAGCTTCAGTATAGGATACCGGTTCAACTGCTTCTATCCGATCGATGATTTCCCATTGATCATACTCCTTGCCTACATTCTTGATACCGTAGACCATGAAGCTGACTTCGTATGCTGCCGGGTGCAGGCGTATGACCACACCATCACCATAGGCAGGATGTTTGACCCGTGAACCAACGCCGAGGAGTTCTTTGTGTTCTGACATGAGTTTGATTACTTTTTTACGATGTAAAAGTAAGGAATAGACGGCAGAAAGGCGGAACGAGTAAAAAGGCGGAAGGGGCTGAAGAGGCTAAAGAGGCAGAATGGCGGAACGGCAGAAGGGTAGAAATGCTTTAGCCGCTAATTTTCGCTAATTCACGCTAATGGAATTTTTTAACTATTCTTAAAATAACGATTTGGGCTTGTCGAATCTATTACTCAATCGTCTGGGGACGAGATTATATTGGGTTCAAGACTAGAAGATCATGCCGCAGGCGTGATGGCGCACAAGGCGCCACTTGAACCAGCATCTTATTTTCTCACGTTCTCACGCTCTCACGTTCTTACGGCACGGAGCATTTCTCGTTTGCCTGGAGGGCCTGGGATGCGTTCCACCTTGTAGCCGGCTTTCTCCATCCGGCGTCGGGCTTCACCCTGGGCGCAATAGGTGACAAGGCAACCGCCTTCGGAAGTTAAGTTGAAAAGCTGGTCAAATACAGCTTGTTCCCACAGTTCTGGTTGTGCCCCGGGAGCGAAGGCATCAAAGAAGATGCAATCATATTTTGCATCATCAGAAACCTGGCTGTAATCTGTCAATTTCGTGAAATGGAAAGAATCAGAAATGAAGGACGCTTCGTGGTGCATCCTCAAGAAGATATCCTGCTCTTCAGGGAAAGCGAGGTATTGTGGGTAGTTTAATTTTTGCGCCACTTCGGCATCGATAGGATAAGCTTCTATGCCGGTGTAATGGATTTGCTTCTCCGTGGTGATTGCGAAAAGATAGGCGAGGAAAGCATTCAGGCCGGTGCCGAAACCAAACTCGAGTATTGAAATCGAAGGTCGATCGGTGAGTGTCTTCAAACCATGTTGGATAAACACGTGCTTACTTTCACCGACTGCGCCAAATAGGGAGTGGTATGTAGCATTGTGCGACCGGCTGAACAAGGTATCCGATCCATCACGGGTGGTGACAATATACACATCATCCCAGCCCAGCATAGGGGGGATGTCGTTAGTGGTCATTGGTGTATGTTAGTGGTGGTTTGGTGTTGATTTTCCCGGTTTCGGTGTCATAAAACAGGGAAATTAGTGTGCATATACCCAGATAGAACGGGCGATCAGCAGGTAAACTCAACAGAAGCCGGGGCCTTTGCAGCAGCGTCTACGGAGAAGTCACTCGGGCAACCATAGCCTTTATTACAACTCGAAGTCATTGATACACAGGCTACTAACCCTACAGCAATCAGTAAGAACTTTAAAGAAGATACTTTCATGTTTGACATTGCTTTAATTTGCTTTTGGTTATCAACAGATAACAGATATAAATCGTTTTAAAGTGCGAAATTATTATATCCTGAGAGCTTTTTACCAAAAAATATACCAAAACGGGCTAAATCATTGATAATGAGGATTCATTTTATTGCGATCGGAGGAAGTATCATGCATAGCCTTGCGTTGGTAATGGCCCAGAGAGGGCATACTGTGACAGGGTCAGATGACGAAATCTATGAACCAAGCCGTAGTCGGCTTGCCGAACAAGGTCTCTTGCCTTCCGAGACCGGGTGGCATCCGGAGAGAATCCAAAGTGAACTGGATATCGTTGTGCTGGGAATGCATGCACGGGCTGATAACCCGGAATTGTTGAAAGCCCAGGAATTGGGCCTGAAAGTGGAGTCATTTCCTGAATTCATGTACAATATCTCCAGGGACAAGATCAGGATCGTGGTTGCCGGCAGCCATGGTAAAACGACTACCAGTGGTATGATCGCCCATGTTCTTCATTACTCAGGGCTGCAGGCAGATCGGATGATCGGCGCGAAGATCGGCGAACTGGAGCCTGTCGCTATCACTGATGCAGCGATGATCGTATTGGAAGGAGATGAGTACTTGAGTAGTCCGATGGATCCGAGGCCAAAGTTTGTTCACTACAAGCCGCATATTACCATCATCACGGGTATTGCCTGGGATCACATGAATGTGTTTCCAACTTATCCGGATTATGTCAGACAATTCAGGATGCTGATTGAATCGCTGGGGGAGGATGATACGTTGATTTACTGTGCTGAAGATCAGGATCTGGTGGATTTGGTTAAAGATATTTCGCCTGTCTGCATCACGATTCCATATCGAACACATGACTACGTGCTGGAAGAGGGAACTGTCATCATAAAGGATAGCGATGGCACTGCGTATCCTTTGGCAATATTTGGAAATCATAATCTGCAGAATCTGAAAGCTGCGCAACTCGCTACTCACATCGCAGGGCTCTCATCGAAAGACTTTTACAATTCTATTCAGTCATTTACAGGAG
>DATHZY010000562.1:0-2879 GCA_035458325.1 Saprospiraceae bacterium
ATTGATATCTGTTTCAAAGAAAGCGGCGGCATACATGGCACCATAGTGAATGGTAGGCTCAACACCCCAGCTATCACTCGTGATGCGGGCAGCCCAATCCGATTTTTGCGCAGCATAATCCACCATACCAGGGGCCGTGTATGCCCATATCTCATTGATCAACTGGGGATCAATCTGAAACCAGTGGGGATTGATGTTTTTACTTCCACTGAATGGTGGAGTGTATCCAAACTTCATCAGACCCAATGCTCCGCGATTAGCCAACCAGACCCTGTCCCTGATATGAAACAACCATGCATCCCTTAATTGCTCATAGGTAGGTTCAGGTCCGAACTTTTCCATTTGCAACAAGTACATGTATTCGAGATCTGTATCATCATCCGAAAAAGCGCCACTGTATTTTTTCAGTTTATCCAGATTCTTGGTGTAGCCATACGGCCAGTTTTCTGCCCCTGGTGCGTTGACGTACTTATTCTCATGTGGTAGCCCGTAGATATTACCTATCATCTGTCCGATCCACGCGCCGGCGATTTTATCCCTGAGCTCAGTGACGGTAATAGTTTGGGTTTGTCCAATACAATGACCGGCAGCCATCCATGAGAAACCTTGAATGATAATCAGGCAAAGGAATAGTTTAGAATGGAAATACCTCATTGTGGATTCTGGACTAAGTTAGGATTGGTATTTAAAGCACTTTGGGGGATTGGAAACAACTTTGTATTTGGGCCCGTTATTGGTTTTTCCCACCATGCATTGCCCCAGGTACCAAATCGTATCTGGTCTTGTCGCCTGTGGCCTTCCCAGGCAAATTCCCTGCCTAGTTCATCAAGCAATTCTTCACTGGTAATTTCTGCAAGCGTGTATGGCGGCAATCCTGCACGTGTTCTGATCTTTTGAAGGTCCGGGTCATTGATAAATTCACCAGCGCGGCCAAGCCAATGAAGCGCCTCAAGCTTGGTGTAAAGTACATCCGCATAACGGAAGAGGACAAAATCATTTTCCATATCGATCACGTCATAGCTCAATTCTTCCTGGTATTCGTATTTAGCACACCGGGCGCCTTCCCATTCACCGCGCGAATGATAATTAGCAATGGTAGGTGTGTAGATAAAAGGCTCGCCATCGATGATGATCGGATTGCCATTAATATCATACTGCTGACCAAAGAGCCATGAATTCCTGCGCAGATCCTCTTCAGCATACTTAGTAAAGAAATCAGGCTGAAGCACAAAACCATCCCAGGGGATACCCACCATATTGAATGTAGCCCGGCTGGCAGAATTGAGTGTCAGATGGGACCAGTAGAAATGTTCGTCAGTAAGTTGCGGATGGTAAGGAATCACGAAGATGTTTTCACGAGATCCTTCATTGTGTACTTTAAAATTGGCGAAGTAATCATCTTCTATTTCATATGCACCTAAAGCAATCACCTCATCACAGGCTGCCACGGCCTCGGCAAACTTATTCTGACCTACCCATTCCTGAGCGTTCATATACATCTTGGCAAGGAAAGTATAGGCCATGCCTTTGGTGACCCTGCCATAATACTCCGGTGTCGGCAGATCCTGAACCAGGTCAATGTTGTCAAGAATTTCCTGGACGATAAAGTCATAGACAAACTGCCTGTTCTTCTGTTCGGGTAGATCCTTGTCTGAGAAATCAATCGTGAACGGAATATTACCCCAATTGTCAAGGGCCCAGTAATAATAGTAAGCACGCAGAATCTTAATTTCGGCCAGCACTCTTTCCTTGCCGGTAAACTCTATCGGTGAGATCACAGCGAGTATTTCATTGCACGCGGTGATCCCTGCGAATACCATGTCCCATGATTGGGTGAGGATTTTATTATTGGGCGCCAGTTTATGCTTTTGCATATCTTCCCAACGGCCTTGCTCATACCACTCTCCGTTATGCTTTTCAGGGATGACCAACTCATCGGAGGCATTTTCGGTTAGTGACCAGAGTCGCTGCTCTTCCGGATATGGTTGCAATCCAACATATGCACGACCTGCGTAGGCAATGATATCCTTTTCGGTCTGGAAGAAATTGTTGACCGGAATTTCAGAATAGACGGTTTCTGATAGATCAAAACAGGATGACACGGAGAAAACCAAAACGCATCCTGTGGCCATCGCGATGATATACTTTTTCATATTGTCTTTCATTTGGCGTTTAAAATGAAGCGTTTACTCCCAGGGTGATCGATGTCGTCCTCGGGTAGTACGATAAGCGATCGATGCCTGGTTCCAATCCGGACAGATTAACTTCCGGATCTATGCCCTGATATCCTGCAATCCACAATACATTCTGCGCAGAGACAAAAGCGCTCAGTTTCGAAATGTAACCAGACTTGATATTGAAATTATAATTGAGCGTCAGGTTGTCCAGCTTCAGGAACGTTGCATCCTCAACATATTTAGAGGAGTAGGTAATATCACCAATAAATTCAGGATTTTCATATTGTGTATGTACAATATTCCTCAACCCGATGCTCTTCCATGACTCATAATATAAGCGATAGGTATTGAGCACCTTGCCTCCAATGCCCGCGCGGAAATTGAAGCTGAATTCAAAATTCTTAAAGGTCAGTGTATTGCTCCAACCTAACATCGCAATCGGGCTGGCTGTACCTATTTTCTCCCAATCATCCTTATCCACCTCACCGATCGGGTTTTGGTTTTTAAATTCATCATAACCTTCTTCGCCAACGCCTAACCACACAGGTCCATAAAAGGTACCTACTTCCTCCCCTTCCTGGATACGTTGTGTCCAGACACCGATGGCTCCTCCGATAAAGGCAGTTTCATAAGAGGATTGGGTAAATTCGTCATTAGTGATTTTGTCAAGTATATTCTTATTGTGACTCGCTGTGAATGTAG
>DATHZY010000563.1:0-6981 GCA_035458325.1 Saprospiraceae bacterium
GCATCTCCTGGTTCTGCTAATCCCTCAGCGAGCAGATAATCGGGTGTTAGTGAGCCGCTAGGTGTTTCACAGGTACCGATGATGATGATGTCACATGGCCATTCGACTTTGTCATCGGCCGTGTGCCCTGATGCACAATCTCCTAGTGGAGCAGTTCTGCATTCTGTATCACAGATATCAAATACCGGATCACAACCCGGAGCCACCACAACAATTAATAAGCCCCAGCATGCATTGCCTGTATTCAGGTCGGTAATATACACCACCAGCATCTTGTTCGTATCATCCATCGTGACAATGGGTTCCGGCCTGGGGATATTATTTTCCCTGATTTCCACCTCATATTGAAATGGACAGCCATACGGCCCGCCTTCAAGTATCATATCTGGTGTGACGATTCTTTCCTCACCTATAGCGAGCTCGATGGTGACCTCTGCATTGCAAGCGAGTGATGGTGTTGGGTCGGGATAGGGTTCCCAGATGACATTGGTGATGCAGGTGGAAGTATTGCCTGAACCATCGGTGACCGTCATGGTAACGGATGTCGGATTGGCACTTTCACAATTAAGTATTGATGGGGTGATAGAAAGCGTGACAAGGCCACAATTGTCATAAGAGCCACCATTGATCTCTTCCGCCGTCAGGAGGTACTCTCCGTCTTGGTTTAACTCTACAGTAGGTGATGCCAGGCATATCGCCACCGGATTGAGTTTATCTTCCACGATAACATTTGAAGTGCATGAAAACACAGGGTTTCCATTTTCAAAAATGGTCAATGTGATACTGTTCGGACCGAGATCTGCGCAGTCAAATTCAGATTGGCTTAACGTGGCCGTGTAGCCAGTCAAGTCACCTTGAGCCAGCAGGTCCTCAGGGAACAAAAGATATTGATCCCCGGGAGGAAGCGACACATAGAGTGTGCCGACACATTGAAATTGTCCATAGAGGGATGTCGAGTAGCACAACATCATCACCATTATAGTCTTGAACAGGGTATTGATTTTTTTCATGATTGATTCAGGTTTAGAAAAAGGGATTATGGGTATGTACTTCTCTCGCCATCATCTGCGCGCACCGAACAGGCAAGAGTTTTGTATTCAGTAGATTTTTAAGTTTTAAAAAGTATATCCTGCTCCCAGCCCGAGACTGAAAATGGAATGATGGAAGGATATCTGCTCGTCAAACAAGCCATGCGTATAGCGTAACCGTTCGTAGCCAGCTCTCGCATTCAATGTCCAGCGGGGGGTGATTCGGTATAAGGTCCCGATGCCCGCCCCGAAGGTGAAGGGTGATTGAAGAGCGTAGGGATTGTCTGTAGAAGAAAACCTGACCGTCACCTCGCCCTGGTCAAAGGTGGTTCCCTCTGCGTGATACAGGATGTTGTATCCGACTTTCACCCATACCCCGGTTTCTGTGCGATAATTGCGGATCACCGGGATACTCAGGGTGCTCTCCACATCCAGTCTCTGATGTGAAGTGAAGCGGGTTGAATTTATGATTGTCTGTCGACGGACATGGACATCCCCCATCAGGTTTTGCACATTGCCTTGTTCGTCAATGATGATTTCAGTGATGCCGGGCACGGTATAATCTTCAGTGGTCGTTTGCTGATAGTCCATTTGCGTAGTCAGTTTGCTGTACTGCAGTCCGCCACCCAGTTGCATTCCTTTTGGTAACCGAATACTCGCCTGCAAGCTGGTTGACAGGTTTTCAAGGCTTGACATCTGGTTTTTCCAGACATCAACAGTTGGCTGTAGTTCCGGATTATCTGTAACTATTTTCATCGTCGACCAACCAAAGCTTTGCAGGAGTAGAAGGTTAATCCGTTTACTATTTTTTGTCCGGGAAGCCACCACATCAGAGGTTGAGATTTCCCTTGGCAGTATATTCAAGTCAATAATCGGAAGGATAGGAATATCTTTCGTTAAGTAGTTCACTTTCCTCACTTCAAGGGTAGGCTCTACGATGACAGGGTCAGGCTTATCAGCTCCTGACATTAGATTTGATTCTGGTTCAGTGATGACAAACTCAGAATCGTTTGAAGATGCAGAGCCTCTTGTTTCATTAGGGAAAGATGGATCTTTCGACATTTCTATATTGCTACTTGCATCAGCAACTCCGGAATGCTGACTTGACATAATTGACCTTGTCGCATTACGCCGGCCCGAAGGTGTGGTTGTTGTGGCAGCAGAAGCTTGGGCATTTGATTGCTCCGTATTGTTTTTTGCGTTGGATACGATTATTTGGTTTGATTCCGGTGCTGATGTAGCGGTCATCTTACTTTCGGTCGTGGCCCGATCCATTTCATGGATTGTTGTGTTGATCACTTCGTTAGCAGGAGTTCCAGTGGCAGCGTTTGAGGTTGATTGGATTTCAGTTTTGGTAGTGATATTGTATTCTGAAGTGGTAAGTGCATAGAAGGTAACTGCACCGCTGATTAGCAAAGTGCCACCAAGTAGAAGGAAGAATGCTCCACGCTTCATGCGTTTTTTAGGAATCGCATGAGCGGTATTGGCCCAAAGCTTATCCTTGTCGATCGGGACATTAAAGTCCTTTAGGTTTTTCCGGATATGATCGTATTGGTTCATACGATTGATTTTTTATAATTGACTAAATAGAGTTCCTGTATCATTTTCTTTGCCCTGGTGAGTTTGGTTCTTGAGTGGGATTCCTGTATACCGAGTATGTCGCTTATTTCCTTATGACTATAGCCTTCTATGATGTTGAGGTTGAAGATGATCCTGTAATGCTCAGGTAATGTATCCAACAGGGTCATGATATCCTCCGCGTTCAGTTTGTCATACACTTCCGGCCATTCTACCAGTTGATCAAACACCGTATCTTCTTCCGTAAAGGAAAGCCGTTTTGACTTTCTCAATTCCTTCAGGCAACAGTTGACCGCGATCTTGCACATCCATCCGGGCAATGAGCCTTGTCCATCAAATGCATGGATCGACCTGAACACCTGTATGAATGTTTCCTGCACCGAATCCTCAGCTTTCTGATGATCCCGCAGATAGCGTACGCAGATACCCATGAGCTGGTCTGCGTAGGCATCTACCAGGTAGCGATATGCACCTTCATTGCCCTTTTTACAACCTTGTATGATTTCGTTTTGTGTCAAGAGGGTGACATGGTTATTTTAAAACTCCCGGTATACCTGGAATTCGCCTGCAACAGTCCGGTATCCTGCGGTCAGCGGGTTAAATGTCTTTATCCAGAATTTTCCTTCAAAGTGACCACGGATCCACTGGCCCTCTGCTTCTGCAAAATGGGTGATGGTAAACTCCGTAAAACCACAGCCGGAAGTCGCAGTAGGGCAGTATAAGGAATATCCCCTGGTGCCCAGGTTCATATCTTCAAAAAGGATATTGAGCATGGTATCATCATACAGGCCTTCGGTTTGTCCTTCCACAAATACCTTGAAATCAAGATCTGGTATACTTCCGTCATCTTCGATAATCAAACGATCTCCCTGGAGTTCGCTTTTCAACGCCCAGTACATTTTTTTCTCTCCGGACACCATGAGTGACAGATATTCATTCATGGCCTGATGACAGGCAAAAGATGAATGTATGTTAATCGTATCCGCAGCCAACCAGGTTACTGACGGGCCGGTCTCTTCATCTACAGGATTGTAGGATGAAATAGTTAATGCACCATTGATGCAAGCCGGGATATAGGTGTTGATTTCAGGGTGATCACTAAATAAGAGGGTTTCTGTTATTCCTTCAACGATGGTGAAACTGCCCTCCAGTGGATTTGCATTGCAATCCCGGGCAGTTCCCTTGATCAGCACATTTTCAATCTCGTCATTGGTGATCTCAAGTGCTGTGACCATCTCACTTTCTGCATTGGTCATTAATGCAAGGTCCTGTGTATCGCCGCAAGGGAATTGAATGCTGATCTGGCAAGCGGTTGCAGAAGGCAATTGAATGGCCCATGCACCATTATTGGTTGTATGGACCACCCGTTCTTGCCCGGCATACCTGATGGTTAGGGGAAAATGGGGTGTCAGTGATCCGTTAATCTTGAGTGTGCCTTTTACATGGGTGAGGGGACTGGCTTCTGCGCGGGCATAATATCCGGACGCATCCAGATAGATTTTTTCATCCTGGTTAAGCCCGGAATCTTTGCCGGGTGCCCATATCCCTTTTTGGACATCAAATACCCATACAGGTAATTCAGATGAAGGCATAGAGAGGAAAGCAGCATTTGAAAATTTTAATACAACTCCATCCGGTGTGACGGCAGCAATATAATAGCATGCTTCAAAGACTAAACTACTCAGTATATTCTGATTGCTGAGGGCGGAGAAAGAGGGGAAGCAATTTGCATTCCCTCCGCCGGGGTTAAGGGATGCAACGGCAATTTTATATGTTCCTTGGTACGCGGTACCATCCGGTAATGACAAGCTTTCCGCTGGAACTTTCAGTTCGACTCCGGCAGATACCGGAAAGACAGATTCCGTAGTCGAGAGGCCATCAAAAACCTGAAGATCAGGAATAGTTAAATGGACATAATTAACATCATTTGCTGTGAGCGAGGCTGCTTTATAGAGTGGCAAGTTCAACTCTAATGTCATGCGGATCAATTCATAATCCCTGTTGATACCGGATCCCTTGATTTGATAAAAATCAACATCATCAAAGGTCCCTGTTTGTCCGGCAAAGGTCAATTGAACAGCTGAAGCGTCGATTGGAGCGTTGTCCAGAATGGATACTAACCTGGTGGTGATCAGTACTGCCGGCGGATCCGGATTCTCGATGATCGTGATCACTTCGTCACTGTCCTGATGGCAGGACAAGAGAAAAACCAGGGCCACAAGGCTAAACAAATTTCTTTTCATTGATTGCTGATTACAAGGTCTATAATCCCCTGAGGGTCGAAAACGCTACAAATTCATAAAATAAATGTCAAAAAGCTCCTTTGCCAGTCGGAATTTAAAGGCCGGCCCACGTCTAACCAGATCTTATCCTCATATACCTATTGGCTCCCTTGGTCTACTTTTCCTCCTGTTTTATTGATTTTACCTATTTTGACATTTCAAACAATCACCACTCATGAAGAATATTTTTTTCCTGTTTTGTTTTATAATGGCGGGCATGACTGCCCATGCGCAGGTAAGTGCCAGGATGTTCAGGACGCCGGATGTGTCTCAGACACAGATCGTTTTTTCCTATGGAGGCGATATATGGATTGTAGATAAGCAAGGTGGGACGGCGTCCAAATTGAGCTCCCCTTCAGGGGCCGAGGGATTTCCACGCTTCTCTCCTGATGGATCCAAGGTTGCTTTTTCAGGAAATTATGATGGCAATTATGATGTCTATGTGATCCCCAGTCTGGGCGGAGTACCCACCCGCATCACCTATCATGGTATGGGCGACCGGCTTGTCGATTGGTACCCGACCGGTGATAAGCTATTGTATACTTCCTCAAGAGAAAGCGGAAAGCAACGTTTTTCACAGTTTTATAAAGTCGATGCTACAGGTGGTATCAGTGAAAAACTGCCAATGGCCTATGGCGAGTATGGTTCGCTGTCCCCTGATGCTACACAAATAGCCTTCAACGAACGCTCTGTATTAAATGATACCTGGAAACGCTACCGGGGGGGCTCGAATGGTAATATCTGGATCTTTGATCTGACCACACTGGCATCCACCAACATCACCAACACCAATGCCGGATGTGAACTTCCGATGTGGCACCAGGACCGGATTTATTATATGTCAGACCGCGGGGATGAGCAACGTGATAATATCTGGATGTATGATATCAAGACCAAAACCACCACGCAGATCACCCATTTCGCGGATTTTGATATCCACTTTCCATCCTTGGGCCCTTCCGAAATCGTGTATGAAGCAAATGGTGATCTGTACCTGATGGACCTGAAGACACACAAATCAAATGTTGTCAAGATCAATGTGGTGACGGACCTCATCGCCGTCAAGCCAAGGAAGCAAAGCGTATCATCGTATATCGCCAATGGCGGCATCTCGCCTGATGGCAACAGAGTCCTGTTTGAAGCAAGAGGTGATGTGTTTTCACTGCCAGCCGAAGAAGGGTATATCCAGAACCTGACCCGCACTTCAGGTGTGGCTGAACGTTTTCCGGCATGGTCACCGGATGGTAAGTATGTCGCTTACTGGAGTGACAAATCAGGGGAGTATGAATTGACGATACGTGATCTTACACAAGGTGCTGCAGAAACCAAACTCACCTCAATGGGCCCGGGTTTCAGATATAATATCTTCTGGTCACCGGATAGTAAGAAGATGGTGTGGGTCGATCAGACCATGACTTTCAACATGTACAACATGGACACAAAGGAATGGAATAAGATAGACCAGGACGGAAGATTGTATGAAGGCGGACTGAGAAACTGGTATCCAAGCTGGTCTGCTGACAGCAAATGGCTGGCATATGAAAAGGGACAGGAGAATGGCAACCCGGCTATTTATATCTATAACACACAAACTAAAATCACTACCAAGGCGACCAGTGGATTTTATGCAGACCGCAATCCCACTTTTGATCCGGATGGGAAATATCTCTACCTGATCACCAATCGTAATTTCAATCCGGTCTATAGTGATTTTGATAATTCATGGGCGTATCCTAATGCATCGCAACTGGCGGCGATTACCTTGACAAAGGAGCAGGCAAGTCCGTTGTCTACAGAGAATGATACGGTGGCGATAGCAAAAGCTGAAGAGGCTAAGGAGGAGGATAAGACTAAGACTAAGGCTAAGGCGGAGGCTAAGGCTAAGGAGGAAGGTGATGAAAAGGATGCTAAGGAAAAAGTAAAGGAGACGAAGATTGATTTTGATCAGTTTGAGAGCAGGCTTGTGGTACTGCCTCCATCTGCAGGTAATCTTGGGTCTCTTCGTGCGGTCAGTGGAAAGATCGCCTATGCGAGGTATCCCAATACAGGCTCAGATGGAGAAAATGCATCATTGAAGTATTTTGATCTTGAAG
>DATHZY010000564.1:0-3367 GCA_035458325.1 Saprospiraceae bacterium
GGAGCAATTTATCAACGCGGTGCCGGATGAACAAAAACGCACGGATTGCCTGGTACTCCTGGAGATGATGAAAAAAGCATCAGGGGAGGAACCGGTTTTGTGGAGCAGTTCGATCATCGGGTTTGGCCATAAACGATACAAGAGCGCTGCCACCGGCAGGGAGGTTGACTGGTTCCAGATAGGGTTTTCGCCACGCAAGGCGAATCTTTCCCTCTACATCAGCGTAGGTATCGCCGAACATGAGGAAGCACTTAAAATGCTTGGTAAGCACAAGACTGGCGTGGGATGTCTTTATATCAACAAGTTGGCGGATGTCGACCTGAAGGTACTCAAGGGCATGATTGAGGCATCAGTGAAGGGTAAGTAAATTTTCACTGGCCAGTACAGTTTATTAGCTTTACGACCCTTAACCAAATGGAATGGTTAAATGATCACCTAAGGAATCACTTTTATGAGCAAGAGAGCAGAGAAAATATTCGAACAGGTCATTTTTGCCAGCCGGTGGGTGCAGGCACCTTTGTATTTCGGACTGATCGTCGGCGGGATCCTGTATGCCTATAAGTTTACTGTCGAACTCATCCACCTCTGCCAGACGATCAATGAAATATCGGAATCAGCCTTGATGCTGGGGGTACTCACGCTAGTCGATATTACGATGGTCGCCAACCTGCTGGTGATGGTTATCATCGGTGGATATTCCACATTTGTCAGTCGCATTGATATCGAGCATCACGAGGATAAACCCGATTGGCTTCAGAAAGTGGATGCCGGTACCTTAAAAGTAAAGCTGGCAGGTTCCCTGGTTGGCGTATCAGGGATACATCTGTTGCAGACTTTTATCAATATCAAGAACCACCAGCAGGAGCATGTCATGTGGCAGGTGATCATCCATGTCGTGTTTCTATTCTCCTCCGTTATGCTGGCTTATTCTGAAAAGATATTGCATGAGAAGCACCATTGAACCATGGTGTTAGCACAATATGGCATAAGGTAGTCTCTACTGCATTTTCAATGCTGACAGAATCCTGTTTCCCAGTATAACTGTTCCTTGATCAACATGCCACCAGATTTCAATAGATTGGCCTGCTGTGACCGTAGTGGTTGCCTGGAGATTGATGACGGATGTATTCGTGGCGATTGACCGGCTTGAATGAGGTTCCAGTATTCCATTCTTGAAAACACTAAAGGTCACGTTCGAATAAACAGGCACAGGGGGCGGACCATCCGGTGTGTAAATATTTCCATTCAGATTTTCAAATCCAGTGATTGCTCCCGCATGGGAACCCACATCTCCGGTAATCATTGAAGGGTCTGTATTACCTACAGCTCCACCTGAAGTAAACATCACAAAAGTGGAAAGGACACCCAGATCAACATAGGATGCGCCGGTTGGAATATACGCCGTACCAGGTCCAAAGGTAATGGCCCCAAGGGTTGTAAGCATCCTGCCTTCCAGAACAGCATCTGCGGCCGCAGAGACAGCGGCATTGTGTGATATCAAGGTTCCTTTCATGATCGTAGTTGCTCCCAGGCTTAATGCACCTTCTGAAATCCAGAATATATTGTTGGATCTTGCACCATTGGTGAGTATTACGGTAGTCATAGCTCCCGTGCTGAGTGCGCCCCCGGTCCGAAAGACAAATAATGAAGTAGAGTCACCAGCTCCATCAAGCGTCAGGGTGCCAGCCAGGGAAGTGGCTGCGGGAAACGTATAAACACCCGGCAACAAGGTCTCCCCATTACCCAATATTGGACCATGGGTTGTATTGGTCGCAGGAATAGCCATCAACAAAGCGTATGCTGTATCAAGATCCAGCACACCTTGAGCTGTTGTGATTGGTTCACTTACCTCCTGTTCAACCTGACCATTAAAGAAAACCAGATAACTGCCAGCCGGAGGAGATAGCGTCATACCAGGTATTGATTCCTGAATGGTGGACGAGGTCATGATTTCGGATCCTGCCGTGACAGAAATGATGGAAGTATCCTGGTTGCTTTCGGTCACCAGCCACACCGGGGTAGTGGGTGTTCCTGTATTGACCTGCACATCGCTGGCCGTTGTATTGTAGATCATTAAACCAATAGCGGGATTAACAATCAGGTCCCGTTGGGCAGTCGTCAGGCGAGGCAATAAAAGCCCTCTATCCGTAGAAACCAAATCCAGGATGGCTGATGAATCCGGAGCAGTGGTCCCGATGCCAACCTGTGAAAGAGCCATATTTGAGAATAAAGAACTACAAAGCGTTAGTTGGAGTAATAATTTTTTTAGCATGGAAGTTTAATTTATGTTTTGAAATCGATACGCTATGTTTATGGCTCTGTGCTTTGATTCCTGGTTTAGGGGGTGAAATGATGTGTTCAATTCATAGGCTGCGAGAATCCTGTTGGACGGCAGGCAGCTTTAATCGTTGCCGGATGATAATCAATGCCATCTTCATTGTCAGATTAATGAAGATTGGGAGCAAATGATTTGGTAGTAGACAGAATCTCCCTTAACCTGATCAGGTATCTACAAAGTTGGTAAAGTATTCAGCTTCAACCATTATGAAATTCCTATTTAATTTTGTGGAATTACCACATTTATATTTTCTGGATATCCTTTTATGTTCGATTGCTCTGGTTAAAGGAATATCCCTGGATGGCCATAGATATGCTTTCCGCTCCTGCCTTTACCTTATTGTATTGTTTGTTTCATATCCTTATCTTACATTCAGGTTAAAGAAATCTACGTGACCGTTGGTAACCTATTGCCGGAAGTAATCCCCATTTTTTACGCTTTAAAATCCCTTGCTTTGAAATCCATCAAATATATTTACCTCATCACAGCGCTGTGCATCAGTATGATTGCCTGCCAGCAAGCCATTGATAAGAAAATGCTCCTCGGCGAATGGAAAGGTGCCCAATGGCTCATCCAGGGACAGGACGCTGATTACGATGCTACCTCCACCTATTTCTCATTTAAGGAGGACGGTACGTATACCTACAGATACACCGACATGGAAGAGAAGGGGAAATACTTTGTCAGCCGTAACGAACTGATCACCACGCCGGATGGAGGTATCAAGATGATGGTCAAGATTGAAAAACTCACCTCCGACAGCCTTGTCATGAATATGAATAGAAGCGGCACCTCGGAGACCCTCACGCTGGTGAGGTAGATTTTTTTAGCTGTCAGCTATCAGCTGTCAGCTGTCAGAATAAAAGTCCTGCAACGGCTGTGCCACTTTTACTTTCTAGCTGCTCACTCGTGCTCAGCGAAGTCGAAGTATAGCACGAGGATGAGCCTCAGCAGGTCGAAGCATCACTTTTCATTTTTCTTTTTTCACTTCTCACTTTTCCTTCCTTGTTGGCTATTGGCTATTGAATC
>DATHZY010000565.1:0-4955 GCA_035458325.1 Saprospiraceae bacterium
CATGGTTATTTTTTTATGGTTAGGAGGATACTCAATTTACTCCTGCAAAGTTAAAGGCTCTAAAGGTTGGTTTACAAATAAATAATTTCGAATACCCCACACTACGAAAGCAAGGTGACTACTTCAATTGGAGAGCATCGGGGAAGACGCAGCCCTTAGCAAGTAAAAAATAGATAGTTTCTAAATAGCTGCAACAATTGTACCTCCCATTCCCAGGAACATGGAAGAGATTGGAATGGCACGAAAAAACCTCCCTGATAATTTGATAATCATGCAATTTGGCCCTATCTTAAGCAGTTGAAAGACGGATGTAGCGGGATTGAAAAAAATAAACCTTCAGATTCTTACCTTATGATCTCCGTTAAAAAATTACTCGAAGGAAAACAACTTAACCGGATCATCGCACTTGCACCGGATGCCATGGTCATTGATGCACTCGAATTAATGACCAAAGAAAACGTAGGCGCAATCATGGTGGTCGAAAATGAAAAACTGGTAGGTATCTTTTCGGAACGCGACTATGCGAGGAAAGGTATCATCATGGGACGTAAAGCTAAAAGCACATCATTGACAGAGGTGATGACCAATAACGTGTTCACTGTCACCCCTGAAATGAACATGGAAGACTGTATGCAACTCTTCAGGGACAAACGTATTCGTCACCTCCCGGTTGTGCATGACCATCATTTGCTGGGCATGCTCAGCATAGGAGATATTGTCAATGCGATTATAGAGGAGCAAAAGGATCATATTATGTTTCTTGAAAAATATATTTCAAGCTAACGTAGTTGGTCACTTCCCTGGATCAGTGATTGCCTTTATCGATAAACTTTAAAAGTTTACTCGCCAGATATGTTCGTCTTTTGAATTCAAAAGAGATCGAAAAGACTGGTCTGTGGTTTCCTGGCTTTCTCAAATTGTGTTAGGTCATATTCAAAAGGATGGATGACTGGCAGGTGTCTCTTTAAGGCCAGTTGAAACTGCGCGGCTATCATTTCCGCGTATTTACCCTCTCCTTTCATTCGAATGCCCGAGCGACTATCATTGAGTTTTCCACCATGAATATCCATGATACGGTTTAGGATCCGGTCAGCCCGATCCGTATATTTTTTACGTACCCAATCAGTAAAGATCGGTCCGACATCCCCATTGAGGCGAACGGTGATATAACCTGCATTTTTTGCTCCCGCACTGGCAACCGCTCCCATGAGATCCATCAGTTCATGATCATTGAGCCCCGGAATGACAGGTGCCAGCATGGCATGCACGTGGATACCCGCTTGAGTCAATTCTTCAATGACCTGTAATCGCCTGGGAATGGAGGCAGTCCTTGGCTCCAATTGCCTGCGCAGAGATTCATCGAGCGTATTGATGGAAATAGCAACACTAACAAGCTTCTTCTCTGCCATTCTGCTTAGTATATCCTTGTCCCGCAACACCAGGGCGCTCTTGGTAATGACACCTACCGGGTGATGAAATCGCTCCAGTACCTCCAGTAACTGGCGGGTAATTTTCAATTTGGCTTCTATTGGTTGATAACAATCGGTATTTCCCGACAGCATGATGGGGGCGACTACCCATCCAGGATTAGACAATTTTTTGGCGAGGAGTTGAGGGGCATCCCTTTTGATCATGATTTTGCTTTCAAAGTCTATTCCCGCGCTATAACCCCAATACGGATGCGTATTACGTGCATAGCAATAGACACATCCATGCTCGCACCCCTGGTAAGGATTCATGGAGTATTCCAGGCCTATGTCAGGGCTATCGACCTTATTGATGATCGTCTTAGCGTGTGTTTCCAGATATTCGGTCTGCACTTCTTCAGCTGGCCTGGAGAAAGTTAGATCAGGATGTCTTGCGGACCTGTGCTTTGAAAATGGATTATCCGGATTGATTTGAGCTCCCCTGCCTTTCATATATTAAAATTTGACTTAAATATAGTCATTTTATGACTTATTTACAGTCTTTTCTTAATGGTAAATTAAAATTTTATTAAAACACCTCCAAAAACATTGATAATCAGCAAGTTAGGAGAGTGTGGCACACCCAGGTGTGCCACACTCTCCTAACTTGCTGATAGTCTGGGCCGTAGGAGAAGTTTTAACTAAATTTCGATTCGCTATTTTCCCCCATCCCTATTACCTAAACAACTCCTTTTAAGGTCGATTTCCAGTCACCTCTCATTTTACTGTCAGAAAGCCAAAATCTCACTCAAAACTTCTAGCTTTAGTGCCTCCTGTTCAATTTAAAGGAACAGCATGCATGCCCAAATCGTTATTCAACAAGAGAACTTGAGTCCCAAAAGGCTTTTTTTATGGTATTAAGTAAATAAATAAGCTGTACGGGCAGCGGATTTTATGGATTTGTATCATTACTCACAGCATAAGTAAACATTCCTTGCAGGAACAGGAACTGATCAGTCGATGCGGAGCAAATGACAGGGTGGCCCAGCGGTTATTATATGACCGGTTTGCGCCATTGTTGCTGGGTATTTGCCGAAGGTATGCCGGTCAACAGCATGCAGAGGATGTAATGCAGGATAGTTTCGTAAGGGTTTTTCAGTATCTGGCCCAATACCGCAACGAAGGTTCTTTCGAAGGATGGATCCGTAGGGTATGTGTCAACACATGTATCCGCCATCTTGAAAAAGCCAAAAAGATGACCGTTGATTATTACGGTGATGGACTTCCGGATCACCCGGTAGAACCTGATGCTATCAGCCGGATGAGTGCGAACGAACTGCTGGAGCTGATTGATAAAATTCCCGAGGGATATAAGACAGTCTTTAATCTGAATGTCATCGAAGGCTATAACCATAAGGACATCGCCCAATTACTCGGCATAGAGGAAAGCAGTTCGAGATCACAATTGACAAAAGCAAGAAAATACATCCAGCGTTCACTGGAGGCTACTCAAAAAGTAGAATTATGAAAAACGAAAATATGTTCAGAGAAAAGCTCTACCATCATACCGTCCCGGTCAGGGAAGGTTTATGGGACGCTATTGAAGCCCAGTTACCACCAGAGAAAAAGCGAAAGGCTTTCCCGCTTTTCTGGTTTACCCTATTTGGCACTACCCTGCTGGGCGCGGCGGTAATGATCGGCATATTCAACAACAAAATATCTGACCAACCTCTACCTGCAAAGCACCAAACCACCCCTACCTTAATCGCTGGTAATTCGCAGGAAACATCGGCTGGAACTGAATCTTCTTCCCCCATTTCCTCATCAACAGCAACCACATCTACGAATCCATCATCTCCGAATACCGTTTCATCATCAACTTCGGAAGCATCGACCTCTGAAACGCTGGCAACCAAGAACCATACCTTCAATAATCCCGCCAGGAAAAAAAACCTCAAGGTTACGACCCCATCTCCTAAAGAACACTCCCGGGTTATTGAAACACCTGCCAGGGTGCTGAATGAAAACCTGCAGGAGGCTACTGTTGCGGAACCAGGACTAAATACTTTATACGCTTCAGGCATAACAGCAGAACATACGGCTATCAGTGAACTTTCTCTCCTTCCAAACCTGCAGATGGAAGAAATCACCCATGAAGAAGAATCAACATCGTTGACAGAAACTACATCAGCCATCTCCTCAGTCAAGCCTGATCCCAATTGTTACAAATTCAGTGGGCCTGGTAGCAAGTTTGCTATTACCGCAGATATGCTTGGCGGTCCTGGATTTAGCCCAAAATCATATGAACAGAGCAGCAGTGACGATTCAGTATATGCTGATGCCCGCGAGGCAACGGAGAATTATCAGTATGCCTGGTCAGCCGGCGCCCGAATCAACCTGCATCACAGAAGCGGAATTAAAGGAAGTATAGGATTCTTATATACTCAGGCCGGAGATCTATTCGATTACACCGATTCCCTGGCCACACAATCCACTACCCGGATTGACTCCTTTTTTGCAGCCGATGGAACATTCCTATACGCAGAAACCAGCCAGGTGCTGATCTTAGGAACTCTGATTAAGAAAATCCACAACACCTATAAATACGTTGACATCCCCTTATTAGTCGGATATGAAATGCCTATGGGTCGTTCCTCTATCATGCTCCATGCCGGCCCCGTGATCAACCTGACCACGACCCAGAAGGGCCAAATCCTCGACCCAATGCTGCACCCAAGGCACATTACAGAAGGTGAACCAGGTGCGATTGATGTATACAAGACCAATGTAGGCATGAGTTTATATTTCGGAGCAGGTTTGTTGTTCCCATTGACTGACCACCTTTCCTGGCTTTTAGAGCCCAGTTTGCTCTATAGGTTGAACCCGGTAAGCGTCGAAGGCTATCCCTTGAAGGAACACAGGCACTATGCAGGCCTCAATGTGGGACTTCGTTACCATTTTAAATAAACATTTTACCCCACCAAGCAGCGAAATGAACATGAGTAGTCTCTATACAGTAAATAACAGAGTAATGGGCAAGTATTTTTTTGCAATTGGAATAGTCGTCATGATGATGTCGTGTGGCAAGGACATCGACGAGTTTATTCCAAGGGCAAGCCAGGCTCCTGCCGGAGATATCTCCCGGTTGATGGAGAGGTTACAATCGGACATCGCAGGAGACGTCTTTACGAGAGTCTCCTGCCCTTGTTCGGGTGATCAGGTGTATAAGATCGATAAAGATCTGGTAATGGTCATCCCACCGGATTTTGTGGATTTATCCCAGTATCCTTGCACCAACGGATCATTCGAAATCAATGTCACGGTCTGCGATACAAAAGGTGAAATCCTGATAGGAGGCATTCCTACAGTTTCAGAAGGAAAATTATTAGAGTCCCGTATTGAAATCAACATCCAGATTACCGATGGCCACACGCAGGTAAAACTTGCACATGGCAAACAAATCAGACTATTGGTCAACGATCCCGATCCAAGGGACCGTATGGAACTCTTTTATGGAGATGATGAAGTATGGGTTCAGGCAGATCAAAA
>DATHZY010000566.1:0-3989 GCA_035458325.1 Saprospiraceae bacterium
CCACTAATACCGCCGTCTAATACACCCTGGTAATCAGGATCATCCGTAGCTGTTAACTTGGTGATTTTATTTTCATTAAGCGCGACGTTAAAGCCAAGTGTCCATTGATTATTTCCATTCCTCCAAGGCACTGTATTAATACCCAGTTCAACTCCTTTGTTGACCATATCCCCAACGTTTGTCGTCAGGAAATTAGTAAGGTTAGTACCTGCAGCCACCGGAATAAAATTGATCAGATCTTTGGTTTCACGGAGATAAAAATCGATTGATCCGTAGAGCCGATTATCCAAAACAGAATAATCCATACCTACATTATAGGTTGTTGTTTCTTCCCATTTGATATTTTCATCATAGCCATTCGGGCGGAGGGTGGTGATATACTGGTTCCCAAATGGATATTGAGCGGTGGATTCTCCGCTTTGGTATCTGGCCAGGTAAGGATAAAGATCATTGCTGATCCCTTGCTGACCTGTGATACCCCAACTCATCCTGACTTTAAGGCCAAGCGGATCACCTGCACTGTTGTCTGTTATCTTCCAGGCCACCGCTGCACCAGGGAAAGTACCCCAACGATTATCTTCAGAAAACCTGGATGTACCATCACGCCGAATCGTAAACGTGAGGAGCAAATTTTCCCACAAGGTGAAATTAGCTCTTCCGAATAAGGAGAGGAGGTAGTATTCCCTCGTGTCGTAATCAAAATCTGTCAGGGTATCCGGTTCTGCCTCAGCACTGGTTACACCATAGTAGTTTTGAAAATGAAAGTGCTGCCATGAATATCCGCCCATCAGATCAAAAGAGAAATCTTTGCTGATCTCTGTAGCATAGTCAAGATAAAATTCAAGAAGTTCATTCTTGTTTTCCTGACTGTATGTTTCGTCACGACCACCGTTAGAAAACTCGAAGGCGGCATCTGTTGGAATATACTTCCTGCCTTCTCCCTCTGATGCATCATATCCAAGATTGAGATTTAATCGAAGTGCTTCCAGAAAGAATAACCGGTAGTCGATTTCAGCACCCAGGATATATCTGTTGACGGTCGAATTGTTGTCTGTTTGTTCTAGTAAAGCTACTGGGTTATCCGGACTTAATGTATTCGGTGCACCATCTACTGTTGAAGCAAAATAACCTCCAAATGTGCTATCCTGGCTGTAAACCGGTTGAGTCGGATCAAAAACAGTAGCGGCGCCTATAGCTCCTTGCTCAGCAAAGTGATTTTTATCTACCATATACTTTCCACTCAAATTCATTTGGAGCGTATTGTCCAGGAACCGGGGGTTAAGATTGAGCGATGCTGTGAGCCTGTTAAAATTATCTGTGCGGATAAGTCCGTCTCTGTCTGTATAGCCTAACGAAACCCGATAAGGAACATCTCCGGCAGCTCCATTTAAGCTGAGGTTATGGTCCATATAAAAGGCATCCTGAAAAATTTCATCTTGCCAATTGGTATTGAAGGTGTCCATAATGGCAATTGCTGAAGAATTACCTTGTGAATTAACCAGACTCCTGAATTCACCTGAAGACAGATTGTCAGCTCTTCTGGCTATGGTGGAGATGCCCGCACTTCCATTATAGTCTAATCTCATTTTAGACCCTACTATCCCTCTTTTAGTGGTGATGATAATCACACCATTCGAAGCCCGTGAGCCATAAATCGCAGTCGCAGAGGCATCTTTGAGTACTGTAAAGGTTTCAATATCATTTGGATTGACAATATTGAGGTTATTCCGTGATCCACTGATTTGTTCACTGGCTACCGGCACACCATCAATGATGATCAATGGATCATTGATCGCTTGTAGTGAAGATCCTCCACGTATTCTGATGACAGCTCCTCCTCCAGGTTCTCCATTCGTGACGACATTCACTCCCGCTACTTTACCTGATAGTAATTCCTGTGGAGAGGTTATCGCCCCTTTGTTAAAATCTTCACTCTTGACCGTAGCAATAGAACCCGTAACGTTTTCACGCTTCACCGTTCCGTAACCTGTCACAACGACATCTTCAAGAATGGCGCCTTCCGCCATGATCACGTCAAGGCGACTGGCAGTGCCCAGATCCTTGATCACCGCATCGTAGCCGGTGTAGGAAAACTGCAATTGGGTAGCGCCGGCAGGCACCTGCAAGGTATATCCGCCATCAAAATCTGAGACGGTACCGACGGTCGTCCCCAAAACCAGGATATTAACTCCGATCATAGGTTCACCCGCCTGATCTGTGACTGTTCCTGTAATGGTCCGTTGTGCTTCTATGAAGCCCATGCCCATGACCCAAAAGACAGCCAGCATTACAAAACGCTGTAGTAGTTTATTCATAAGTCAGTTTAATTAAATATAGTTGATAAAGTTTGTCCTTGAAATAGAGTGGGTGTTCATCATTACCTTAGTTGTTCAGGGACTGTGGATATGCAGCGGCTAATTTACACATGATTGGCAATTATCCAACATATAATTATTTCATTTTAGCGGTAAATTTTAGCGATATGAAAGGCTTTCGATTCAATTCACCAACAATAAATTACCCAATTTGGAATTATTCCAAATTTATGATGGTAGCCCTTGTAGTGATATCGCTACATTTCCCTTTTGTTATAGAAATCCAGGCTCAGGAGTTAAACGATCAGGTGACCATTAACGCTGACGGCATCATGCAATGGCGTGAAAGTGGCAAGGATCTGACCGGCTTTGGCGTCAACTATACCACTCCTTTTGCCCATGCATACAGGTCTGCTAAAAAGCTGGGAATCAATCTCAAAGACGCCATCGACCAGGATGTTTCCCATTTTACCCGCCTGGGCCTTGATCTTTACCGGGTACATGTCTGGGATTGCGAAATCAGTGACACCCTGGGCAACCTGATTGACAATGAACACCTTGAGCTCTTTGATTATTTATTACAACGATTACAGGAGCGCAACATCAAGGCGATTATCACCCCCATCGCATATTGGGGCAATGGCTGGCCTGACCCGGATGAACCGACTCCCGGGTTTTCAAGTAAATATGGCAAGGACGGTTGCCTGGTCGATCCGGAGGCTATCAAGGCACAGGAGAACTACCTTGCTCAGTTTGTCAATCACGTCAACAGATACACCGGCATAGCCTACAAAAATGATCCTTCGATTATTGCCTTTGAAGTGTGCAACGAACCTCATCACCGAGGTGAAGCCTTACAGGTGGAATCCTTTGTTCGCCGCATGAAGGATGCCATCAGGTCAACCGGTTGCACCAAACCGGTTTTTTACAATGTAACCCATGGCATCCATTATGCTGAGGCTTATTATGCTGCCGGCATTGATGGGGGTACATTCCAATGGTATCCGACGGGCTTAGGATTCCAGAAAGAGCTGGGTGGCAATATGCTGCCAAATGTTGATGACTATGCGATACCCTTTGATGCGGTCATGAAGAAAAATGGATCCGCGCGGATCGTATACGAATTTGATGCCGCTGACATGGCTTCAACCTATATGTATCCAGCGATGGCCCGGAGTTTCAGATCGGCTGGCATGCAACTGGCGACTCATTTTTCATATGATCCTACCTTCCTTGCGCCTTTCAATACGGAGTACAATACGCATTACATGAACCTGCTCTATGCGCCACGGAAGGCATTGAGCCTGATGATATGCGCCGAAGTATTCAGGCAGATTCCGCTGTATTCGGACTATGGGCATTATCCTGATAACATTGTATTCGGCCCCTTCCGGGTCAATTACGAACAGGACCTGGCGGAGATGGTTACGCAGGATAAATTTATCTACACTAATCACACCACGACCCTGATCACCAACCCATCGGGCTTGAAACTGATAGCGGGCTGGGGCAAATCACCCCTCGTGGAATATACCGGGTCGGGGGCTTATTTCCTGGACAAGGTAGCAGAAGGTGCATGGCGCGTGGAAATATTACCTGACGCCATCGTGACCGACAATCTTTTTGGAAGGAACAGCCTTGAAAAAACGAGGGCGGTCCTGCGATATGAACGAC
>DATHZY010000567.1:0-2185 GCA_035458325.1 Saprospiraceae bacterium
ATTTTCCAGGAATTGATGTAACATCTAAAAGTCTAAACACTAGCGCAGGCATCAGCCAAGCTCATCCAGTGCCGTAGGCACGACCGATCCTGTAAGACCAGGTTTTAACCTGGTCAAAAAAAGCAGAGCGCAGGCCAAAGCCAAGCTCATCCAGTGCCGTAGGCACGACCGATCCTATAAGACCGGGTTTTAACCCGGTCAACAAAAGCGGGAGCAACCTCTACTTTTGAAACACCCTCACATAATCCACAATCATATGCTGTGGAAATGCCGTCGAAGCATCCGGACTACCGGGCCAGTTACCACCGACTGCTACATTGAAGATGAAGAACTGATTCTTGTTGAAAGGATATGGAGCACCATTGAGAGTAGCTGGGGTGATCGTGTGATACACCTCACCATCCAGTAAAAACTCAATCAGGTTGTTTTCCCAATTGATGGAAAACACATGGAACTCATCCTGGAAGGTCGCCTGGCCATCAAGATACTTCGTTCCGCTATTCGATTGATGCTCGTTTACATTCGCACCGTAATGGATGGTCCCCAGGATCCGGTTTGGCAGATCACCGGTCAACTCCATGATATCGATCTCGCCACATGCAGGCCATCCCACCGCATCAATATTGGATCCAAGCATCCATAAGGCAGGCCAGATGCCCTGACCCTTTGGCAGTGCCGCCCGGATATCAATACGCCCAAATTTAAACTGCCTTTTTCCTTTGGTGATCAACCTGGATGAAGTATAGTCATGATCTCCGAAGTTCTGTTGTTTTGCAGTGATGACCAGATGACCGTCAACCAGGGAAGTATTGTCTTCACGGTAGTATTCAAGCTCGTTGTTACCCCAGCCACAATTGTTAGGGCATCCATCACCGATCTCATATGTCCAGTCATCCAGGTTGAGGGTCTCACCATTAAACTCATCTGCCCAAACCAGGTTATACCCTTCATAGGATCCGGGTGACTGATAGCCGGTGGATGGAATCACCAATCCAGCTGTATTGTTGTCATCATCCTCTATGGTAATGGTAGAAATCGCCTTTTCCACATAGGTATTCAGCGGATTATAGAGTTGGACTGTGAAAGCTTCCCTTGGTTCCTTCACTTCATCTCCTACCAGGTTCAATTCAATAATCTTTTGCGTCTCACCCGGAGCGAAAATCAATTGACCTGCAGTGAGCAGCTCATAATCGAAGTTCGCTGATGCAGTTTCCGCAACAGCAGAGAATGTGACGATTGCATTCGTAGTGTTTTCTCCGTTGAGTGTTACTGTCAACTGAATCAACTGATCGACATCTCCCTCCATTACTGTCAGGTCACTGATCGTCATGACAGGCAAGTCCAAAGCGGGTGGTGTGCCATCATCCTCTTCAATACACCCGGAAAAGGTCATCGAGATGAGTATGATGACCGGCATCATGATAAGGGTCAATGCTTTTAATGGCAGTTGTATAGATTTCATTACACGCTAATTTTAATCATTCGTTGATTATAAAACACATCTGCCGGCTAATCGTTGAGCAGCAGATAAAATTTTCAGAGTCTATCGTCGATTCCTTATCGTGAAGGGACACAATAGGCTTGTGTCCCTTCACAATTCAATAAGGATCAATTCCAATCCATATTTTCTTCGGGCCAATCTTTTGACCGGATGTATTCACTTTTTGATATCGCAGGACTTTTCCTGAAACTTTTAACATCCAAGTCAATGCTATCACTGATAGACCCTGACATAATCTACAATCATTTGCTGAGGCCAGATCGACGTATCGACACCCATCTTGCCACCCCAGTTTCCGCCAACGGCTATGTTGAGCAACAAGTGAAAGTCAAGGTCAAACGGCCACGCATCAGAGCCTTCATGCCGGTTGTGAAAGGTGTAATACACTTTATCATCAAACAGGAAATCAATTTTATCCGCGTTCCAGTCGATACCATAATTGTGGAATTCGGTACTGACGGTTGCAGAAGCGACCCCTCTCGATTTTTGGGTACCTAGCATTCCATTAAAGAGGTTAGTATGTACGGTTCCGAAGATACTATCCGGTAAATAACCTACATGCTCCATGATGTCTATCTCGCCGCTGCCTGGCCAGCCGCCATACATCCAGTCGGTCGGAAGCATCCAGATAGCCGGCCATACGCCTGTACCAGACGGCAACTTCGCGCGAACATCAATACGACC
>DATHZY010000568.1:0-5076 GCA_035458325.1 Saprospiraceae bacterium
CAGTGTGATGTTGCCTTGACGTATCACAAGGCAAGAAATGTATTGGTATGTCATCTCTGCGGTACAACGAAGGGCATAGTGAATTTATGCCCTGCCTGCGGCTCACCAAGATTAGTGTTGGAAGGATATGGTACAGAGAAAATAGAAGATGAACTGTCCGTCCTTTTTCCGGATGCGCGTATCAAGCGTATGGATCTGGATACGACAAGAGGGAAAAACAATCTTGAAAACCTGATCTATGATTTTGAAAAAGGGAATATCGATATACTCGTGGGAACACAAATGGTAACTAAGGGCCTGGACTTTGATCATGTAGGGCTAGTGGGGGTAATCTATGCAGACCAGGCATTACATTATCCTGATTTTAGGGCAGCGGAGAGGACTTTCCAGACCCTTGTTCAAGTCAGTGGACGTGCAGGGAGAAAGTTTGAGCAGGGCAATGTGATGATACAGACTTTTCAACCCGGACATCCTGTTTTCACCGATGTAATCAGTGGTGATTACAAGTCATTTTATGAGCGGGAGATAAAGGAAAGAGAGATCTTCAGATATCCTCCTTTTGTGAGACAGATTGCCGTGACCATCAGGCACAAGCAAGCTGAAATGAGTCGTGAGGCCGCCCAGATCATGGCGATAGAATTGAGATCTTTATTTGGAGCACGGATCCTGGGACCCTCTGTCCCTTCGATTGCGAGAATACGGAATCAGTACATCCATATGATATATATCAAAATGGAACGGGATGGAAAAATCATAGCGGAGGTCAAGCATGCCATAAAAAATTTCCAGGCGGGTATTGTGAAGAAGAAATCTCTATCTACGGTGCGGATCAGTATTGATGTGGACCCTTTTCATTAAGTGAAAAACGAAAAGTGAAAAGTGAAAAGTGAAAAGTGAAGAGTGAAGAGTGAAGAGTGAAGAGTGAAAAGTGAATTGTGAATTGTGAATTTCAAATTTTTTACAGTATAAAATTTCTCCACCATTTGGTGACACCCCTAGTGAGCCCGTGTAGTTATAAAATTATGTCTAGTTTGAAATTTTTCTTACGGCAACTCGTTTTTAATTAGGTCCGGGAAGCTCCAGAATATCGTTTATCAAAACTTTATAATTATGGCCCATCCTATTTTTCTCGTGCTTGTCACATTACTGAGTTTTAGCTTAAGTTCTAGTGGACAGGAAAGTGATCATTCCACTACGAAATCCTTTAGTAGCAATATATACTTTTCCAGAAGTGGATTCACTATAAATATCACCTACACAGACAGCTTGGTATATGTAGAAAGGATGGAAAATTCGTCACTGAATGAATTATCCCCATTAAATATTTTATTCTCCGACACCGAATACATCTCCCTGGATACAGATGGATATATTCACTTGTTGGACACGAATCACATCGTATGGTTTATTCCATTTGAGTTTGGTGAGCCACCTCATCGGGTAGAAAATGGTAAGAAATGGCTGAAGTATGTGTGCAATTGCAAAGGCATTCCTGGAATGCCCTTAGGAGGAGTCTGTGAAACCATCAATACAGGTGATAGCATTTGGTGCTCCTACGTGTCAGGCATGTCCTGTTTTGCTAATGAAAAGGGATGTAGGGGCACGACCAGCACGTTCAACCGGGACGAGGAATTGTTCTATAAATTCTATTCAGGTGGTGTTATCGTTCAGGGAGAATTACTTAAAGTGAAGGACCCGGATTATTTCAAACCTGTTCCACCGATAGAGTTTATAGAGGATGAAAACGGAAATATTTATCTCCGGTCAGATTATGAAAAGATGAAAGGAATAAAAAAAGATTGAAGCTAGCTGAAACATGGATGGTATTTCAGGCCTTCATTCAAGCATTTCACCCTCTGTAAACAGTGCCTGATGTAGGTGTTTCGAATACCCAGATTTCATGAAGGGGTTTTAGTTCGGTGGCCAGTTTATTCCAAATCCAGATGGCCAGGTTTTCCGCAGTTGGATTTTCGAGGCCATGCACATCATTGATGTATTTGTGATCCAGGATTTCCTTTAAGGGCTCAAAGGCAGTCTTGATGTCTGCAAAATCGAATACCCAACCAAGTACCGGATCAATTTCGCCTTTTAAGACAACACGGATCTTGTAGGTATGGCCATGCACATTCTTACATTTATGCCCATCCGGCACATTGGGCAGGCTGTGGGCGCAGTCGATGGTGAAATCTTTAAAAACCTCGGCTATAGGCATCAGTGAATTAAATTGAGTTTCAATGAGCGGGCAAGTTATTGAATTTAGAAACCCGCGATAAATAAAACATAAAGGTGATTTTGATCCCGGGAATTTTCCAAATGGGGATGCAGATTAAATTAAAATAAATTATATGTATTTTTAGCTCATTAACATAACTTTACAAAAATTTATAGGCTTACTAACGGATTACAAACAAACATAAAAAATTGAATCTCCCATTCACATTGAACTTTACCTGAGTGGAATCTCAAAAGATTCATTACATTTGCATCCCCTTTAGAAAGACTTAAGGGGAAAGAAACATCGCGGGGTGGAGCAGTTGGTAGCTCGCCCGTACGGGAGGTCGTAGGTTCAAGTCCAACAAAAAATAATCCTTTACAGAAAGGATAAAAGAAACATCGCGGGGTGGAGCAGTTGGTAGCTCGTCGGGCTCATAACCCGAAGGTCGTAGGTTCAAGTCCTGCCCCCGCTACTACAGAAAAGGCATCAATAGTTTGATGCCTTTCTTTATTTAAGCTATTTCCGAAATATTTATTTTACTTCAGGCGCCTCCTTTTCCGGGGCCAATCCACCCCACTCTGCCCGCTGGCTGATGATCTCATCATTGATCCATTGCTGGGACTGCCGGAGCAAGGCAAAAGCATTGTCTCCATGGATGGCATCACCGACAGATAATTTGAGGTAAGTTCTGGGCTTAGCCAGGTATTTGAAATAATGGGCAGCCATGGTGTCTGTATGATCCCAATAATCATCCAGGCTCTTGTATTCCATCGCAAAAGGAATCACCGGCACGTTTAATTCAGCAGCTACATCAAAAGAACCTTTCTGAAAAGTAGCGGTCAGTGGTTGGGCCCCTGTCTTGCCTTCCGGATATATCATCACGGACTTACCTTCCTTCAATGCATTGTAGATGGCTTCCTTGGATGCACTACGGCTCGTCTTACTTTCCTTATTGACAAAAATAATCCCGGAGATCTCTGCTCCTTTTCCCACAAAAGGATAATTACGCACATCTGATCTGCTCACCGGATTGGCTTCAAGGTAGGCAAGGCAAACAAATGGATCCAGGGACGACCTGTGATTACCGACATACAGATAGTTTCGGTCATGCGGAAAATGGCCTTTCAACTGGACTTTATAATTGAGAATCCACACTGCTGACTTAGCCCATATGCGTCTGATTTTTAAACGGATTTTATACCTGTTGACCGGAAGCAAACCAACCAATACAACCGCAATAAAGGCCAACATCGACGAAAGGGCGAAAAAGAAAAGCCTGACGTATCCACGGATCTTATTTCCAAGCATAAAAGGAGATTTAGTAATAGCGTTCGCAGAGGTGTTAAACGCGTTCGATGATGATAGCAGATGCACCCCCACCACCATTGCAGATGGTAGCTAATCCATACCTGCCTTCCTTTTGCTGCAAGACATGCGCCAGGGTAGTAATAATCCTCGCTCCGGATGCTCCCAACGGATGTCCTATCGCACATGCACCGCCATTGATATTGACACGCTGATGATCGATATCCAATACTTTTTCGAAAGCCATAGGGACGACTGCAAAAGCTTCATTCACTTCAAAGAAATCAATATCATTCTTACTAAGTCCGGCTCTGTCAAGAGCTTTTGGAGTGGCCAGTGTTGGTGATGTTGTAAACCAGAATGGATCCTGTTCAGCATCCGCATAGGATACGATCCTGGCAATCGGTTGCAGTCCATATTTTTTTACTGCTTCTCCACTGGCCAGGATAATGGCAGAGGCGCCATCATTGATCGTTGAAGCATTGGCCGCAGTCACAGTTCCATCAGGGCTGAATGCAGGCCTGAGTGAAGGTATTTTATCGAAATCAACCCTGAAACACTCTTCATCCTGATCGATTCGTACTGCAGGCCCCTTACGTGCAGGAATCTCCACGGGTGTTATTTCACCTGCAAACCTGTTCTCTTTGGTGGCTGATTGTGACCGTTGGTAAGATTCAATAGCAAAGGCGTCCTGGGCTTCGCGACTAATCCCATATTTCTCCGCTGTTTTATCGGCGCTGACACCCATCGCACTTTGGCTATACACATCTGTGAGTCCATCTTTACTGAGTCCGTCAATGAGCTCCGAATTACCGAACTTCTGTCCCCATCTGACACCTGGCGCATAGAAGGGTATGTTTGACATACTCTCCATTCCTCCGGCGACAATGATATCGGCGTGGCCGAGCGCGATACTCTGTGCACCAAACATGACGGCTTTCATACCGGACGCACAGACCTTATTGACAGTTGTACATGGCACATCATAAGGCACTCCTGCCCCTAGTGAGGCCTGTCTGGCCGGTGCCTGCCCTAGATTGGCAGATACCACATTGCCCATAATGACCTCCTGGACCTGGTCGGGTTGCACTTTAGCAGCCGCAAGTGCGCCTGCAATAGCTTTCGCTCCCAGTGCTGTAGCTGACAGACTAGCCAGGCTCCCTCCAAAACTACCTATCGGGGTACGGGTAGCGGATACGATATATATTTCCTTCATAAATTTCTTTCCTTTAGCGGCGACAAAACTAAACAATAGACCAGTAAACAGGTTCATCCAGACCACCCATATAGTGTCCCAGGCTGCCAGAATGAAAAATATTTTATGTTTGCAGTCCAAACGGGGCTATAGCTCAGCTGGCTAGAGCGCTTGCATGGCATGCAAGAGGTCAGGGGTTCGACTCCCCTTAGCTCCACTTAAGGATCCCTCACCGGGGTCCTTTTTTTTGCTCAGCCGCTAGGGCGTCCCGCCACGCAGTTTCTGTAAGGAACAAGTGCAGCGGGAAAGTCGTGGTCTCGAGTCCCTCATCCAATGCCGAAGCTTTAACGCCGAAGCTTTA
>DATHZY010000569.1:0-2728 GCA_035458325.1 Saprospiraceae bacterium
GATCTCACGACAGGCAAACTCACGGATACCTTGCTCGATGTGAACCTGCTAAACTTACCCGGCGAAGACAAGCGTATCGATGACTACACCTTCAGTGATGATGAAGCACAGTTACTCCTGACAGCAGGCAGTGAAGCCATCTATCGCCACTCTACAAAAGAATGGACGTACGTCTATGACATCGCATCACATAAGGTAGCTGGACTAAATGAAAGAGGCAAGCAGATGCATGCCACCTTTTCACCGGATGGCAAGAAGGTAGGCTTTGTCATGGACAACAATATGTATTACAAAGACCTGGCCTCCGGCAAAATCACCCAGGTCACCACGGATGGCAAATGGAACCATATCATCAATGGCTCCTGTGACTGGGTGTACGAAGAAGAATTTTCCTTCACAAAAGCATTTGCCTGGTCACCTGACAATCGGTATATCGCCTATTACCGGTTTGATGAAAGCGCCGTCAAGGAATTTACCATGACCAATTACACCGGTGAATTATATCCGGAAAATGTCACGTTCAAATACCCAAAGGTGGGTATGGAAAATTCAAAAGTCAGTATCCACATCTTTGACACCAAGACAAAGAAGAAAGTGGATGTTGACCGCACGAGTGATCCGGATGGCTACATCCCTCGCATCAAATGGACCACTGATCCATCGAAACTTTGTGTATTCTGGATGAACAGGCATCAAAACCATCTCGAACTCCTTATCGCCAATTCGGTGAGTGGTAAAACAACAAAACTGCTCCAGGAAGAAAACAAATACTATATCGACATTCATGACAACCTCACTTTCCTTGCGGATGGACAGGGCTTTATCTGGACCAGTGAGCAGGATGGATTCAACCATATCTATCTGTATGACATGGGTGGCACCCTTAAAAAACAAATCACGACGGGCAACTGGGAGGTTACTTCCTTTTATGGGGTAGATGAAAAAAATAAAACAATCTATTACCAGGCTGCATCCGTTTCCCCGATGGAAAGGGAAATATTCAGCATCGGCCTTGACGCAGGCAACAAGAAACCGCTGCATGTCAATAAAGGCATGAACACAGCTCAATTTTCCACCACCTATGATTTGTTTGTATTAAATCACTCTACTATCAATTCCGCACCCACCTACACCGTGTATGACCGCAAAGGAAAAGTAGTGAGGGTACTTGAAAACAATGAGGGGGTAAAAAAACAACAGGAAGAAGCAGGTGCGCAGCCGGTTGAATTCTTCAATTTCACAACTTCGGAAGGCGTGGACCTCAATGGTTACATGATCAAGCCCGCCAATTTTGATGCATCAAAAAAATATCCTGTGTTTATGACCCTCTACGGAGGCCCGGGCTCCCAGGAAGTGCTTGATGGCTGGATGGGCGCTGACTACTGGTGGTATCAATCGCTCGCACAGCAAGGCTATATCATCGCATGCGTAGACAACAGGGGCACCGGGGGACGTGGTGAGGAATTTAAAAAAATGACCTATCTGCAACTCGGGCATTATGAGACCATCGATCAGATAGAAGCCGCCAAATACCTGGGCAGATTGCCTTATGCTGATTCTTCCCGCATCGGCATCTTCGGCTGGAGCTATGGAGGCTATATGTCATCCCTTTGCTTGCTGAAAGGAAATGATGTCTTTAATTCAGCCATCGCTGTTGCACCGGTCACGAATTGGAAATGGTATGACTCCATCTACACGGAAAGGTACATGCGTACTACCGAAGAAAACTCAAAAGGATATGAGGATAATTCACCCATCAATTTTGTAGACCGCCTGACCGGCAATTACCTGCTCGTGCATGGTAACTCTGATGACAATGTGCATTTCCAAAATTCAGCAGAGATGTCCGCTGCACTGATCAAAGCCAACAAGCAATACGATACGTACTATTATCCAAACCGCAACCACGGTATCTATGGGGATAATGCACGCCGGCACCTATACGTTAAAATGACGGACTTCCTCAACGAGAATCTGAAGCCGGAAAAACCGATGACGTTTAGTAATCAGCAGTCGAAGTCGTGAGCGGTGTAAGAGAGTGAGAAAGTGAGAAATTAATGGTCCCTGAGCTTGTCGAAGGGAAGGAATGCGCTACATCTCCCCGCCCCATTCAGTTTTGAGCCTAGGGCTTAAAACGAATGAAGAAATATTTCTTTTACCCTCTTCGACAAGCTCAGGGACCAAGAAAAATGAATTGCGTGGCTGCTCGTGGCACCTGCAAATGTGGCTCTACAGTACAGTATTTACGCACTGCTGTAAATTACAAATCAACCAGCAATAGACTACTGAATGATGATCCGGCCTGTCATCTGCAGATTGTCATTCTTTATGGTAATTTGATATATCCCCGGATGCAAATTATTTGTGTCAAGGGTCAAGTGGTCATGATCAGTTATTCGATATGATTTTATTAAACGACCTGTCGCATCAGACAACTCTGCTATTGACCATTGTCGGCCATCCTGCCATGACATATTAATCGGCTGTCCTGTTGAAGCAGGCTGTGGATATATCTTTCCTTCAAACGAAACTTGTTGCAATTGGACATCACTACTAGGCTCAAGTTCGTATTTATACAACTCATATCCAGTCTGTGGTGTAGTGGCATAAAAGAAAACATTTTTACCTGCGATGACAAGATGATATGGGTCTGACCCTTCTTCTCCTGGGTTCAAATCGAACACCAGCTTCGTGCCTTCCGAAGTACCATCGGTTTCATATAGTTCTC
>DATHZY010000570.1:0-2654 GCA_035458325.1 Saprospiraceae bacterium
GAGGCTTCCTCCAAGGAGGCTTCCTCCAAGGAGGCTTCCTCCAAGCAGGCTTCCTCCAAGGAGGCTTCCTCCAAGGAAGGTTGAGCGTACAAAATTAAGAACAACCCGGGCTTTTTATTGTTTAACATCGTTAAAGACGGGTTTCGAAGGCATTATTTTCCAAAATCGTAAACCTTAGTATCTTTCACCTATAAACGTAGAGTATGTTATCACCTGTAATAGAAGCTGCACTGAATCAGCAAGTTGTATTAGAAGCCGAATCGTCCCAGATCTACCTTGCCATGGCCTCATGGGCAGAAGTGGAGGGTTATGAAGGTATTTCAAATTTCCTGTATAAGCATTCCGACGAGGAAAGAATGCACATGCTCAAATTGGTAAAGTTCATTAATGAGCGCGGAGGGCACGGAATTATCCCGGTGCTGGCTCAGCCTCCGGTGAAATATGACGGCATACGCCCGCTATTTCAATTGGTGCTGGACCATGAGATCCATGTGAGCAATGAGATCAATAATATGGTCGACATCTGCCTGAGGGAGAAAGACTATACCACCCATAACTTCCTGCAATGGTATGTGAGCGAACAGATCGAAGAGGAAGCACTGGCGCGTAAGGTTATCGATAAACTCGAACTGATCGGGGAAGATAAAGCAGGTCATTATCTGTTTGACCGCGACCTTGCCAGCATTTCTGTAGCGGCAGAAGGCAAGTAATTTCAGAGAGCCAGCTAGAGAGAGAGTCAGAGAGAAAGCATTCTTTTTGCATGATGCATTAAGAATGCTTTCTCTCTGACTCTCTGACTTCCTGGCTCTCTATTTCTTGGCCAGTTCACCAAAACTCTGCTTCACCGGCTCCACTGTATACCCTGCCTGCCTGAGTAGATTGATCACTCCGTCCTTTCCGGGAAGATGTCCTGCCCCAACAGCGAACATCTGCGTGCCTTGTTTCATCGCGGATTCCATAATGGAGATCCAGTTGCGATTGCGATTAGACAATAGGATATCTTCAAATCCCTTCCACTCCGGTGATTCACTCATTTGTGCCGACAACTGTTGGATGTCTTCTTTCTTATAGGAGTTCACCATTTCTTTCATCTGCTTCCGTTGCTCCGGCATGGTTCTGATCATTTCCAATATCATTTGAGCCTCAACTGAATCAGGGATCTTATCAAACACTCCCATCTGGTCTTCAATGGTCTCTAATCCCTTCACTTCTTTTTTCTGGGCTTTTGCAAGCTCAACAAATTTTCCTTCGTACGATTCGGTGGTGCTGCATGGAAGCACTTTAGTATAGATCAGACTCATCAGGGTGATGGGCTTCATCCTGTTAAAAAGCATCATCGGCATGCCCAGTGAATCTTTAACATAAGCCGATACCAGCTCGTAATCTGCAGGGCTCATCAGATCTTTGAGGGTCTTATCTTTCATGATCGCAAGCGAGGCCATTTTCATCATCATCCCCGGATCGTCCATATCAAGCTCCAGGTAGATGTTCTTTGATGCGGTGATCTTTTCTTTTAACGTATTTGAAAAAAGAAAATCATCTTTACATATCATATGGATTGTGCCATACAGGTATGATGGAGTTGTTAAACCCTTGCCGGATACCGACCATAACAAAGCATTTTCTGCAGCGGGCTTTGGATCAGATTTATTTGCCGTGTTCTTTGAACTGCTGCACGATGATATTATAACCACAATCACCAGTAACCACTTCAATCTCATGGGTTGAATTTTTATGAAGATACTATTTTGAATCAGGAGTAGGGTTCGTCATCTTCCATCTGTGCAAGCATTTCTTTCAGGCTGTCAATATGCTTGCCATACAGTTTTCGGATATACCATTTGTTAATGAAATAAAACAATATGGTGGATGGGATGAGCCATAACAACAGCGTGCCAACTGATTGAGCTACGCTGACAGTTTCTGATGGGAGGTAGAAAAAATGTTCTTTTCCGGGCTGAATAAAACTGTACTCAAATCCATAGAAAAAAATGAGTACGATGGGGATGATGGCCGTGCCAGCCCATAAGTAGAAACGGATATAACTTTCCAGTGTGGACACTTGCTTACTAAGGTTGCTTTTCACCTCACAGGCCATGCATTCCATTTCTTTTAACAACCTTGATTTTTTGTAATAGTAAACGCAAAACAAAGAGGCGAGCACAAAATATAAGACTGAGATGGAATAATACCGGCTCTCAAGTTTGACAATAAAATATGCAATGACAAAGCCGTAAAGCACAATTACTGCGATCAGCTCAATCATCAGATGTCTTTTCATTTTGGCGATTGGCGTGTTCGATCTCTTCCCCAGTAATGGCTGAACATCCCTTGCCACCTGTTCCGGTCGCTGGTCTTTCCAAATGTCTTTTAGTTCATCAAGCTCCATATTCAATAGTTTGGATCGTTCTTTTTAGTTTCTCTTTAACCCTTGCCATTTTGACCCTCAATGTTCCCTGGGAAATACCGAGAATATCTTCCATTTCTTCATAAGAATGGTCTTCCAGGTATAACATCACAACAGCCCTGTCGATCTCTGGCAGCTGACGGATGGCTTTATATAAAGAGTTAAGCTGCTCCTGCCGGTTCTGGTCGTCTTCATGGGTGGCATCGGGAAGTTGCAGGTGATCCATGTAAACCAATTCAGCCTTCTT
>DATHZY010000571.1:0-4645 GCA_035458325.1 Saprospiraceae bacterium
ATTTTCCAGATCGTTTTCTGCTACGTTGAGCGGAGCCGAAACGTCAATGAGCAGGAGCATTTTCTAATGAAAAATCAAAAAAAATCTGTGCTCCGCGTAAAAATTCCGGTCGTTGAGCGGAGTCGAAACGACAACGCGGGATCTGTCGGCAGTGAGAATGAGTTTGCTTTGCTACTTGCCGTTACAAACGGCTACATTGATTTCTACAGCGATAATGATTTTTTTGATTTGACGTACGCGTGCTAAGGTGCAACCATAGCCCAACAATATTTTTTATTTACGTCCTGCGGCCGCAGGAGTAACGTATAAAAGTTTTGAAGTCCCCTTTAGGGGATTTAGGGGTTAGAACCTCACCCCCATCGCCAGCGTCCATCCCCTCAATTTCGAATCATCCCTATTCTTTACAGTTGGCTGTAATCCGTAGTGATATTTTACTTCAGCGGTCAGTAAGGAAAATAGTTCAGCATGCAGCATGGCCGCCAGATTGGTGGAGACACCGATAAATCCGTTGTCATCAAACCCGAGATTGTTGTCATCGACATCGTAGAAGAATACCACTTCTCCACCACCCAGGACAGACAGGTTGACAATCGCATCTGTTGTCAGTTTGTATCCCGCCGTCAGCGGTATCATAAAATAATGGGCATGATGATGCTCACTCAGATCAAAGCTGAAGTTTTGGTCTTCATTTTCCAGTGAAATACGGTGATACTGGAATCCCGGTACAAAGACAAACCGTTGGTCCTCGACAAAGACATCAAATCCGATCATCTGGCCTGGATGATTGGACTCTCCGGTCATCTCCGCTTCATCTTTAAAGGACCATGCTTCGATCCCGATTTTCGCGTTGAAAACTGCCTGCGCGTTGGAAATGCCATAAGAAAACATATAACAAAGACAAGCCACACCTATATGCCGGATGCAAATATTCATTTTGAGAATTACGTTGAAGGGGGAGTTGCTCTGCAAAGTTAGCTTATTTTCGCTCCTGCATCTATTCACTGACTGTAACCTGCTATGTATCCGGATCTTTCCTATTTGTTCCATGATTTACTCGGCACCGCGCCTGACAACTGGCTCAGTGTACTCAAGACATTTGGTGTTTTTCTCATCCTGGCCTTTCTTGCCAGTGCCTATGTGCTCAACCTGGAACTCAAACGAAAGGAGAAAGAGGGATTATTGCAGGGATTTACTGAAAAGGAGCGCATTGGATTTCCGGCAACCTGGCAGGAGATCGCCACCAATGCGCTGTTTGGCTTTATCATCGGATTCAAGCTACCTTATATAGCACAGCATTTTGAAGAATTCAGGCCTGATCCGGCCAGTATCATCCTCTCCGGCAAAGGCACCTGGCTCTGGGGTATCCTTGCCGCGGCTGGTTTTGGGTTTTACAAATATTGGGATGCTAAGAAGCGTGCACTGGCCAAGCCATTGATCAAGGAGGTAAAGGTCATGCCCCATCACCGGATCGGGGACATCACGATCCTCGCAGCGATCTCCGGTATCATCGGCGCGCGTCTGTTTTCGATCATCGAAAGCGAAGAAAATATCAAGGCTTTTATCAAGGATCCATTAGATCAATTACTGAGCGGCAGCGGCCTGGCCATCTATGGAGGTCTGATCCTCGCCTTTATCACCGTCTATTGGTATATCTATCGGAAGGGGATGAAGCCCATTCATGTCATGGACGCAGTCGCCCCTGCGCTGATCATGGGTTATGGTGTTGGCAGACTGGGATGCCAGTTTTCCGGCGATGGTGACTGGGGTATTGTCAATACCGCACCGGCACCGGGATGGTGGTTTCTTCCTGACTGGGCCTGGTCCTATACGTACCCTCATAATGTACTCAATGATGGTATTCCCATGGAGGGATGTGTCTGGGATTATTGCCACCAGCTGGCTGAAGGTGTCTATCCGACCCCTCTGTATGAGACCTTCTTCTCCCTGGTCATTTTTGCAATTCTCTGGGCCATGCGCAAGCGCTTTAAGGTGGCCGGTATGCTCTTCTTTCTATACGTCCTCCTCAATGGAATCGAACGATTCTTTATCGAAAAGATCCGCACCAACCCGGATATCAATATCCTCGGGATGAAAGCCACGCAGGCGGAGTATGTCGCCGGACTGCTGATTGTGACGGGTGTAGTGGGGATGGTTTATCTGTGGATGAAAAAGCAGAGAGCATAGGGCATAGGGCATAGGGTCTGTCTGGAGACAGATCATCATATCCTCAACTAGATGCTTAAATTGTTCTTTTCTTTCCTCTATGCTTCTTACCCTATGCGCACTATGCACTCTGCCCTATGCTCTCTGCCATTTATTTCAGTGAATCTGAATAGGCCTGAATCCTTCGACTCAGGACATCCAAACGTTCAAATACTTCTTGTTTCAGATGGTGTGGAATTAAGGAGCGGAGTTCAAGCATGACAAGAATGTTGGCTCCCTCATAACATTCACGTTTAGCAAATCGAAGGAGTTGTTGTTGCTCGCCTTTCATATAGGTGCCAGTACTTTCTGAAATATTATTTGGTATACCCATCCCAACACCACGACACTGATCTGCAAAACGCCACAATTTTTTTAGCTCAAGCTCATCTGCAATGTCAAAGAAGATCATGGCAATCGCGATTGCTTCCTTCCATATTTCTAAATCTTCGAATCTGAATTTTGCCATATAGATTCTGGTTTTTTTACGATCATGGTATTTCTGTAGGAGTGTCTTGAGCGGTACTAGATGTTACCGATCAAGCCATAAAACTTTGCCTTTTCGAAAATAAATTTCTTTAGTATATGGTTATCAGCCTTTTACACATGTGGATTTAGCCCTCCTTTTATCTTTTTCCCGTGTTATTTGCCTAAGGCGGCCCTATGCGCCATGCCATTAGCGGCCCTATGCTCTATGCCCTATGCTCTTTGCCCATTGCTGCTCTATGCTCTATGCCCTATGCTCTCTGCTTTTTGCTATTTTTGCACCACTGATGAATGCAACGATAATCCATATTATTATCAAATAACAGAACAACGTAATCTGAGCTTACAGAAGCCCCGTCAGATTACAGTCGGGGCTTTTTTAATTAAAAACACTGATATCCTACATGAGTCTGTATCCGGAATATAAAGGAATGAACCTCCCAGCCATCGACCAGGAGATGCTGAAGTGGTGGGACGAGAACAATATTTTTGATAAGAGTGTCAACCAGCGTCCTGAGGACAAGCGATGGGTTTTTTACGAAGGACCTCCGAGCGCCAATGGTATGCCCGGCATCCACCACGTCATGGCCAGGGCGATCAAGGATCTCTTTTGCAGGTATCATACCCTCAAGGGATATCGCGTCGAGCGCAAAGGCGGATGGGATACGCATGGCCTGCCGATAGAGCTCAGCGTAGAAAAAGAACTCGGCATCACTAAAGATGACATAGGCAAATCGATTTCGATCGAAGATTATAATATCAAGTGCCGCGAGACCGTCATGCGCTATAAAGCAGAATGGGATGACATCACGCGCAAGATGGGCTACTGGGTGGACCTGGATAATCCATACATCACCTATGAAAATGATTATATCGAATCTGTATGGTTCCTGCTGCAGAAGTTATATGACAAAGGACTCCTGTACAAGGGGTATACGATCCAGCCCTATTCACCGGCTGCTGGTACCGGACTGAGTTCACATGAGCTCAATATGCCCGGTGCATATAAAGAGGTGAAGGATACCACGGTGGTTGCTTTATTCAAGGTGATTAAAAACGAGCAATCATCTTTCCTGTTTGATGATCCGAATGAAGATGTACGGATAGCCGCATGGACCACCACTCCATGGACGTTGCCTTCCAATACGGCTTTGAGTGCGGGACCGGATATCAGTTATATCAAGATCAAGACATCAAATCCATACACCCACACTCCTGTAAGTGTGGTACTCGCAGAAGCATTGGTGCCAACATGGTTTGGTGGAAAAAATCAATCCACAGTAGAAGGTCAGTCAGCCGCTTTCAAAGGCAGCAAGATGAAGGGCATACGTTATGAACCATTGCTTGATTTTGGAAATGAAATCGAACCATTACTTGGAGGCACGGATGCTTACCTGGTATTGACCGGGGATCATGTCACTACTTCTGACGGTACAGGAATTGTACACACTGCCCCTTCTTTTGGTGCGGATGACCAACGTGTCGCAAAAGCGAATGGTGTAGGTACGCTCACACTTGTTGATCAGACCGGAAAATTTAAGGAAAATGTAGGCCCTTATTCCGGCCGCTATGTCAAGGATTATAAGGATGAACCCGGATATGTGGCAGTCGATATCGATATCGCGGTGCAGCTCAAGACGGAAGGCAAGGCATTGAATGTCCAAAAATACGAACACAACTATCCGCATTGCTGGCGTACAGACAAACCAGTACTCTATTATCCGATGGATAGCTGGTTTATCAAGTCAACAGCATGCAAGGACCGGATGATTGAGCTCAACAAAACCATCAACTGGAAACCGGCGCATACGGGAGAGAAGCGATTTGGCAACTGGCTTGAAAACCTTCAGGACTGGAACCTCTCGAGGTCAAGATTCTGGGGAATACCATTGAATATATGGCGTACAGAAGACGGAGCTGAAGAAAAATGTATTGGTTCCATAGAGCAACTGGCTAA
>DATHZY010000572.1:0-2096 GCA_035458325.1 Saprospiraceae bacterium
GTCCATCGCGAGGGATGAAAAATAGACAGGGGTTTAATATGTAGGGGTTCAAGATCTTGAACCCCTACATATTAAACCCCTGTCTATTTTTCATCCCTCGCGATGGACAAAATACATCGCCATCTCTCCCTTTCCTTTCGCCTGGATCATACCGCGCGGAGTAAACACCAACTCTGGTGTATCCTTGATGTGCTGATAGGTTGCCTCTGATATATTCACATGTCCTACTTCGCCGCTGCTTTCCATGCGGCTTGCGATATTGACGGTGTCGCCCCAGATGTCGTATTGAAATTTCTTTACCCCGACGATACCGGCGACCACTGGTCCGGTGTGTATCCCTACGCGCATTTGAAATGAAGGTTGGCCTTGCTCATCTTTTTCCCGTTTACGGTTGATGATGAAGTCCTGCATCTCGAGAGCGGCAAGCACCGTATCATGTACACTCGCAGTATTGTTGATAGGGATTCCTGCAGCGGCCATATACGCATCCCCGATGGTCTTGATTTTTTCAATTCCATATTTCGTCATGATGTGGTCAAAAGCCTTAAAACAGGTGTTGATTTCTGCAACAAGTTGAGCGGCTGTCAATGACTCTGCTATGGTAGTAAATCCTTTAAAATCTGAAAAAATGATGGACGCAACATCAAAATGCATCGCTTCTGCATATCCCTTTTGTTTCAGTTCCTCCGCCACCGAAGCGGGAAGAATATTCAAAAGCAGGCCTTCGGAAATGTTTTTTTCCTTTTGGATCGCTGTCCTGGATTTGTGTACATATCTCAGGCGGGTATAGATACCAATGGCTGCCAGCAGAATAAAAATCCCAATATACATATATCGGTTTCGGGTGTTTGTAATGCGCTCGGTTTTAAGGGTGGCATCCAGTTTGTCTAGCTCCAGTTGCTGGATCTGCCGTGCCTTCTTCTCCGACTCGTACTTTTCCATCATTTCGGTGACGGCCTTTACTTTTTCTTCACTGAGATATTGATTGTTGAGTTCGATAAATGCAAGAAGGTAGGTGTAGGCTTGCTTGAAATCATTGAACCGGGCGTAGAGGGAGGCGCGTTCCTTTTGAACCTTAGCAAGATTTTCCGTGCTTTTCAAATCAGTAGCCACCTTGTAGGTTGTATCCAGCCTTTCAATGGCTTTTTTAAAGTGGCCTCGCTCAGCATCCACGTTACTGAGGTTGATAAGGAGGTCCATGTATTCATCTGTCAGATTTCTCTTACGGGCCATCAGGGCAGCCCGGGATAAGAAATAATATGCGCTGTCGAGGTCACCGGTCATTCCTTTCAGGCTGCCCAGGTTGCCAAGGCTTGTCAGCAAATTGCTTGTATCCTTATCTCTTTCTGCCTCCATATAGATCTGACGAAACGTCTGTCCGGCAGTAGACATATCTCCCTTAGACGCCTGTGCTATAGCGAGATTGTTGAGGATAGTATAGCGGAATTCATGATCCTTCCATTTGGGATTCCAGAGCCTCAATGCCACCCGGCTGATTGAATCCACACGGTTAAATTCTTCTAAGGAGAGATAGATGTTTGTGAAGTTGGCCATGATCGCCATCAGGATGTTGCTGTCGCATGCGGGTTGGTACTGCTGCATGGCCCAGAACAATTCCTTCAAGGCAACATCCGCTTTCCCAAGCTTATCCTGGTACGATGCTAAAATGACCCGGCTGAAAATCTGTTTGCAGATTTTTCCATGATGGCGATAGACATTAGACAATGAATCCGCTAAGGCTGACCGGAGTTCAAAATTCATTTCCTGATCCTTACGGAGGGACTCCATGGTGCTGTCAGCCCACGTGAGCTCGGCGATGGTCCCGGTCTGGGCCAAAGACTGCGTAGACATCCACCCCGCAAGAATGAATGCCAGAATGCTGGTCAGGAAATATCCCCGCTGGATGTTCGGTTTAACAGAGAATGACGTCACTTATCTTTTTCAAAACTGCTCATCACCTACCTTCTTCTTAGTAAAGACCCAGGAACCGGTTGTGCCATCCTTGAGGTTGATGTCAAAGCTGATGGACCAGTCATTGGCTGAGGTGTCAAATCCAAAATCAACAGAATAATACGTAGATACTGACAGCCCGTTCG
>DATHZY010000573.1:0-3670 GCA_035458325.1 Saprospiraceae bacterium
TGGTGATATCCGTGTTGGTTTTGTAGCAAATCCAAGTGTTTCTTTCTTATCGCTGGATGAGGCCAATGCGGGTACTTCCGATTATCCGATTGATTATTTTGAAGAACATACGTCGGCGGGAAGCTGGCTGAAGGTGTCGGTTGGGTTGAGTTATTTGTTCTAGATCGGTGAGTTGTGAGTTGTGAGTTGTGAGTTGTGAGTGGTGAGTGGTGAGTTGTGAGTGGTGAGTGGTGAGTTGTGAGTTGTGAGTTGTGAGTGTCTTGTCCTGGAATAGGTTGACAGTCTAGGTTACTGATATCTGTCTTTATGCAGCATAAAGGTCGATAGGTTTTTTCATTCCCAGCGCCATATGCGGCCTTAATTCATTATATGTTCTTATTGATTGCTTTACGGCTTTAATAGCATGGCCTAAATTCAAAAATGTCTCATCTAAGTTAAACTCTGTTTTTAGTATACCATTCACCCTTTCGGCTAAGGCGTTTTCATAGCAATTTCCTACTTCGCCCATGCTTATATCTATCTTATGATGTTTCAGTTTATTGGTATACCTATCACTACAGTATTGAAAGCCACGGTCCGAATGATGTATTGTCTTCCGATTTGCTTTCCCTTGACATGCTCGGTTTAATGCCTTCAACGGCCCTTTGATCTCCAATGTATCACTAACTTCATAGCCAATAATTTTACGGCTATAAACATCTGTAATTAGTGCTAGATAGCAAAATCCTTTTTGCAACCTTAAGTAAGTGATATCACTTACCCAAACCTGGTCGGACATTGTAACCATTAAGCCCTTGATTTTATTATCATGCATTCGATATCGGTGAAAGCTTTGAGTTGTTCTGGTATAACGCTTCTTAGGTCGGATCAAGAGATTTTCAGCTCTCAGCCACTCAAAGTACTTGTCCCGCCCAATTTGTAAGCCCATTCTGCTTAATTCTGGCTTTATTTCATGGTATGTTTTCTTACCCCCCAGCCGAGGCATTGGCTTACGCTTTTCCATGGTTAATGCATGTAGGATTCGGTCATCCAAGCCCTGCTGCGTTTGGTTTGCCTTCAACTTATAGAAGGCAGCCCTGCTTCTATGCAATTTGTGACAGAGGATACTCACTTTTCCTCCTTTCCCTTTGCCCTTTCTTGCAATACCAAACCAGCTTTTTTTTTAACCTCTTCAACATCTAGACCTCGCTGTTCACAAATAACCTCTAAGGTGCTTTCAGCGATGATCCGGTCAACAGTTACATCCGCCAAGGCATGCTTGAGCTGTTTAATCTGGGCTTTCAGATCCTTAATCTGATCTCTTTCGTTAGGGCTTTCCACGCGTATAATTTTTGGTAGTATCCCAAAGCTAGCATATTTTCTTGCCCATGCCTGGATGGTTTGACCGCCTCGAATTCGGTATTTATCTCGGGCCGTAGAAATGGTAAGAGTTCCACTCTCAATTTCTTGTAAAACTTGGTGTTTAAAAGCTTCGCTGTAGCGAATAATTGGTCCATTTGACTTCATGTTGATTAGTTTTGCAACTGTCAACTTTTTTCAGGACGGGACAGAATATAAAATGTAGAGACGCGATTAATCGCGTCTCTACGATTTATATTCACCTCCGCCTTAGCCTTCGCCTTCGCCTTAAATGCTACCTTCGCTCCAATGATTCATTTGCCTCCGGAATTTGTTCAACGCATGAAGTTTCAGCTTGGAAGTGAGGCTGAAGAATTCCTGAATGCATTGGATCGACCGTCTCCTACGAGTATCAGGTTACATCATCTCAAGGGAAGATCTTCCTTTGAACTCAATGAGAAAGTCAAATGGTGTGATACGGGATATTATCTAGAGACACGCCCGTTGTTCTATCTCGACCCACATTGGCATGCCGGTGCATACTATGTGCAGGAGGCATCTTCGATGATCCTGGATGATGTGATCAGGCAATTAAAACTTGATGATCAACCACGCATCTGGCTTGACGTGTGTGCATCTCCAGGAGGGAAGACTGGCATCCTGGCCAAACATCTCGGACCAGGTGATGTGCTTGTCGCAAATGAGGTAGTTGGACAACGCAGATCCATACTACGTGAAAATCTTATCCGGGCAGGTTTTCTGAATACATTTATTTCAGGAGAACCTGCCACTACTTTTAATGAACCCTTTGTCGATATTATGCTGATTGATGCACCATGTGCAGGAGAAGGCATGATGCGCAAAGAGCCCGAGGCTATCAGGCAATGGGCACCCTCGCTTGTGCAATCTTGCACCCTGATGCAGAAACAAATCGTGTCAGATGCCGTTAACGCGCTCAAGACGAATGGTTGTCTGATCTATAGCACTTGCTCCTATAGCATGGAAGAAAACATTGAAAACGTTGCTTATTTCAGTGAAAAGCACCAACTCCAATGTGTGCCACTTTCGTTTCCTGATGATTGGGGCATCAGCACTTTGCAGCAAGGTGATTATGTAGGCTATCAACTTTATCCGCACAAGGTAAAAGGTGAAGGACTCTTTATAGCCGTCTTGATAAAAACATCTGCTGAAGAATCGAAATACAGAAAATTCAAAAAGCCATTCAACTTATTTGAATCTGTTACAGGCTGGATGGCATCCCATCTTGATAAACCGGAAACAAAGCGATTGAAAAAGAACAACCCTCAAAATCCATTTGTGACTGCCGGGGCAGAAATAAAAGCTAATGAATTACTGATGAACATGCCAAGGGCAGAATGCCTTGCTGAAGCGGGAGAACTAAAAGGACGGGATTTTGTCCCTTCGCATTTTCTGGCCATGGCTGCTGCACAGCATGATGAATATGCAATACTACCTTTGGATCGAAGTGCTGCACTTGATTACCTCGAGCGGACCACCACTACGTTACCTCCGGCAGAAAAACCTGGTTGGTATATCATCAGTTTTGAAGAAACCCTGCTCGGTTGGGCCAAGTATACTACCCAAGGCTGGAAAAATCACTATCCGATGAATTGGCGACTGAGGGACCGGAATAAAAAATAGGCACTCACGCCTCTTTTGCCCCTAAATCCCCTGTACTTCGACATCATCTACACATCCTCGGTCTACAGCTCAGCAACCAGGGGACTTGATTAAGTATCCTATTTGCCTCTTTCGCTTCTTTACCCTTTTTGGCCTCTTCAGCCCTTTTTTCTACCTTGGCTTACCTTCCATGAAGAACTATCTATATCATCTGATCATTGGCGGCAATCTTGGAGACAGGGTCGGTCAGTTGACACTAGCTAAACACTTGATTGCCAGCGAGGTTGGAGCAATTCAAAAAGAAAGCAGCATCTATGAAACCCAGCCATGGGGTTATGATGACCAACCCTGGTTTCTCAATCAGGTCCTGGAAGTATCGACTTCGAAAACACCTGGCGAAGTGCTGGCGCTGATTAAAAATATAGAAGTCAAGGCAGGGCGTACTCCGTCGGAAAAATGGCATGCGCGTCATATCGATATTGATATCCTGCTTCGCGGTGACCTGGTGTTGAAAGAAAGTAACATTGAGATTCCCCACCCCCTGCTACACACACGCAATTTTGTACTTGTACCATTAATGGAACTCATCCCGGAGCAATTTCATCCCGTATTAGGCAAGACCATCGAGGAGCTGTATTTAGATTGCAGGGACACAGGAGAAGTCTATATATTCAACCCGGATGAACAAGGC
>DATHZY010000574.1:0-5324 GCA_035458325.1 Saprospiraceae bacterium
ATTCATGATAAACGTATTGAACACAAAATTGCTGGCCAGCATCCCAAGCGTAAAAATGAAGAAGGCTGAATACGGTGTGGCCATCCCAGGTGTAGGTGATTCGAAATTGTTGACATCCATAGCTGCCGCGACAAAACGATAGAAAACAGACATCAGGATACCCGCTACGATGGCCAGCCAGATGCCTTTGGATGATGCGGTTTTATCTGCCTTTTTCATTTTACCGGAGGCAATACCATTGAAGATGATCGCGATCATGATCAGGGCCACTCCCGTAAAGAGGATCATTGGATCCCCTTTCGGAGAACTCATATAATTGATGATCACACCCAACACCAATGCAAGTCCTACCCCCAATGGAAAGGCTACGGCCATACCCGCTATCGAAATAGAAGCCGACAGTAAAATATTGGAAGCATTAAAGATGATACCTCCCAGGATCGCACTCCATAGGTTAGCACTACTGATCTGCCCCAGGTCAGTGATAAAGCTCCTACCCTGATCTCCGGTACTTCCTAAAGTGAGTCCGACGATCAAGCCCAGGAGAACAACACCGATGACATAATCCCAATAGAAGAGCTCATACCGCCAGTTTTTAGCGGCCAGTTTTTGTGTATTTCCCCACGATCCCCAGCAAAGCATGGTGACAATCGTGAAGACGACGGCAAGAGAGTAGCTTTCGATAATATACATAGTCAGGTATTTAGTTGGTTTGTTTTATCTATGGATTTTTTCGCTCGTAAATTGAAATGCTTCCTTCAGTCTGTCATTGGTAACCTGTACACTGCGTCCTCCTTCCACTACGCGGTATTCATGATAGATATCCTCATCCCGTAAGAGCATATGCGCCTTCCCATTGGTTTCATAATCCAAATCTGTATCCGTGGTGCTGATCAACAACCACGTGCGCTTGAATGCTGACTTGTCTAAAGAGATGGATTGTTTCAACAGATCAATATTAACCGGAGCATCAAATAGTACGCAGGAGGTAAAGGTCAGTGGTGTCAAAGCATTTTGTAATGCAGCTACCCCACCCTCTTCAAATCCGACCAAAGCGCGAAAGCGATAACCAATCCTTGCATTATACCCTGTCTCGATTTGAGGAATAATGTGCTCTGTCAAACCTACATTACCCTTGTTAAGGAAAATCAATATCATCTCCGGCCATGTCCCATCTTTTATTCCTTTATGAATCAATCCTGCTATAGCTTGAATACGGTCATTTGTAAAATCTTCAAACAAATAGATCACAGGATACTTTCTGGAAGATTGTGCATAGCCAGGTGGTAAGACAACCGAAAATCCTTCCCGTTCAAGTATCTCAACTTTGGGATATTTTGGTCTTTTCGATGGTTCCATGATATCTCCCCTGTATGCCTTCCCTTCAAAACTATCACTGATAAATCGCAAAGCATCAGGCAGCGCATCTCGCCAGTAAGAAAATTCATGACCACCATTTCTTACACGATATTGATGTCGAATCCCCAGGTTCCGAAGCAGTATATGTAGCTCCTCGTTGCTGCGACAAAGTGTTTGTTCGTCATCTCCATTGTCGATAAAAAGCCTTAGTCCTAGAAACGAATTCGCATTTCCACTATTGAAAAAGTGGAAAGGTGAATATTGCTTATAGTATTCGGTGATCCGGTCTGTTCCTGTCTTTCCGACACCTCCAAACAATCTCCCCCACTGATCATTCCACTCAGACGCATCTTCAACCATATACTGTGCATCAGTACGGACTGAAACACTCAAAGGCACACTCACCGAAAAGACATCAGGATGCCTGGCCGGAAGCATCAAGGCTCCAAATCCACCCATTGAATATCCCATAACCGCCCGATGTGTGTTATCCTGAATCGTGCGATAGGTATTATCAATAAAAGGTACCAGCTCCTGGATAAACATATCCTCATACAAGAAGTTACCCGCAAAATCATTAACATAATAATTCCTGAAACCCTGGGGCATGACAAAAATCATCGATGTGATTTCCTTATCACCTATTTCTTTATCCGTAATCTGGGCGATACGGCCATACTCCAGCCAGGAAGATTCATCATCCCCAAGACCGTGCAGGAGATATACCACAGGATACTTTTTCTTTGTCTTAAAATAGTCGGCAGGCAGAACGATTGAATATTTAACTTCTTGTCCGAGTATTGCACTCTGCATAGATAATCCTTCGACGATACGTTTGTTTCCCTCAGCGACCAGGGTCACTGCAGCGAAACAAATCAGCATGAGAAGGTTCAATCTTTTCATATTAATTAATCAGTGTTTCCTTAATGGATGAAATAGATTCACTCAAGCCATTTAAAAATGCCTGGTAGTTTTGACTTCCCTGCCGCACACGGTATTCGTAATCTACATTTTCCTTCCTGATTTCGGCATACAATTGCTGATTGCCCCTGTAATGCGTGCAATCATCCGTCAAATCCTGGTAGTAGAAAACTTCTCCTGTGGCGCCTACAGACTCTTCCGGAAGCAATGCATTGAATAAATAACAGGATGCAAATACCTGTGGATTATCTAATACAAGTTTAGCCGCAAGTTGGCCTCCAGCTTCATTGCCAAGCAACACCCTACCTTGGCGACTCGTGATCGAGTGGTAATCGGTATCCATGAAGGCAATGATTTGATCCATCAGCTGATCAGTGATTTCAGTGCCATCGACAGGTATTTCGACAACAATAGATTCAGTGAGTCTGCCGGAGATCATATTATTCCTTAGCAAGGAGAAAAAGTCTATCATGTTTTCAGTTCTACGTCCTTCTTCAAAATCATGCAGGACATATAATACTGGAAAATCAGCGGAGCTGATCATATAGTCAACAGGTGTAAGGACATTTAAGCTCAATCCTTGTACTTCACGGGCTTCTATGTTGGATGGATCAACCAAAGATCCAAGAGTAGCCGGAACAGGTTCAGCAGGGTGTGGCAGACCTTGAAATGCGTTACTGATAAACCTAAATGCCTCGGGATATGATTTCTTCCAGTATTCAAATGAATGACCTCCATTCCTGACCCGGTATTCATGGTTGATATGATGGTCCCGCATAAATGCATGCATCTCATCACTTGTGATGGACAATGACTCTTCATTGTCACCACAGTCAATAAGATATTTTACTCCACCAAACCTTGCCGGATCACCCGATCCAAAGAAATGAAACGGACTATGTTGAATGAAGTAATCTGTCAATCTCGCTGTACCCGTAGCACCAAATCCACCAAATAAATTGCCCCACTGGCTATTAAACACATCCTGTGGTTCAGCCATATACTGTTCATCCGTTCGGAAAGACATACTCAGTGGCACCCCGACTGAAAATACATCAGGATTAAGGGAAGGCAGAATCAAGGCACCGTATCCTCCCATAGAATATCCCATGACGGCTCTGGCGGATTTGTTCTTGACGGTGCGAAATAAACTATCAATGGTGGGCACTAATTCATTAGTCATCATATCCATGTATGGATAATCCCCTGAAAACTTGTTGATGTAATACGAATAGTATGCAGCAGGCATAACATAAATCATTGGTACTATATCCCCTGCATCCGTGTATTGATCCGCATAGTACTGTAGGCCTCCACTGGTATACCAGGCTCTTTCTGTATCTCCGTATCCGTGCAGGAGATAGACTACTGGATAATGTTCAGTAGATGTATCATAACCTTCCGGCAACAAAACGGCATATGTAATGTCACTGTCAAAAAGGGCACTGTACATCTTTTGATTTTCCAGTAAGCGTGCGAAAGGTGTGACTGGCTCATCCTCCTTGCAACCCAGCCATAGCAAAGGGATCATGACCAGCCAAAAAAGCCGGAATGGAAGTTGTATCCTATGCAGAAATCTCATCCTGATGCCAGCTATCATTATTGTGTGGGCTTTAATGCTTTCGCTGGTGAATCGCTGTAAACAACGATGGATTTCATATACAGGCTGAATTCTGGATCTTTATTCGTCCAGACTATCTCGAGATGGTGCGGACCTTCCTTCAGCAAATACTTATGGTAGATATCATACTTCCGTACGATGTAATCAAAAGGCATGCTGACTTGCTCAATTTTCTCACCATCCAGCATGATGTCCAGCAAAGCAACATAATCACTTTTAGCTACCCCACACCTGCTTTTCACATTTCCCAGCACCACTACGCCATTGCCATCAAAATCAACAACAATGTTCTTGTCAGTAAACTCCTGGCGCAGGTATCGTTCTTCTTTCGGATACATCCCTTCAAAGCATTGTTCGAAGCGAACAGTAGAGGGCTCTTGCACCTTGATCATAATTGAATCTCCCTCGAATTTGCCTCCCTGCTGCCCAATCAATTCAAGGGTGTGCTTGTATGTCAATGCATAGACATCATTTAAGGTAATGTCCATGTAGGGGAACTTGAGCCCTTCTGCTTCTTCCAATGCAGGCTTCCAATATTCAGGAATACCTGAATACCCATACATCACACCCAATACACCAGCAGCGGAGGCAGGATTGCAATCAGAATCCTGGCCACAACGGGTGGCGATATCCATGGTTTTATAAAAATCCTTATCTCCATATAAAAGTCCAATGACAACATACGCCGCATTGAGTCTCGCATCGATATTAAAGGAATTGAACACCCCTTCCGGACACCCCTTTTCAGCCGAATGGTTTTTTTCCACTTCAAACCATGTCTTCTTCCAATCATCAGGGTATTGCTGATGCCAACGAATCACATCAGCAATGGTCTTATGAAATTGACTTTGTTCAGGGATGGTACTTAATGCTTGTTCGATTACAAATTGAATATCATCAGACGTATAGGCAATAGAATAGAGTGCTGAAATGAATACACCTCCATACCACCCATCGCCATAATTCATGATATGCCCGATACGATCGCAGAATTCAGAACCCGTGTTGGTCATACCTGGCGTCATCATGCCCGCAAAATCAGCTTCAATCTGAAAATCGATATCATCTGCATGCGGATTGTTCATCCAATGCCCTGATGCAGGAGGCATGATGCCATTGAGGATATTATAACGAGCAGCCTGGTTGGCATGCCACAACTTATAATCCTCGTGTGCAAACTCCAGCGCGAATGAATCTGCAGGAGCATTGAGTCCTACCTTCTCCAGAATGTTGACAAAGGTGAGATCCAGATATACGTCATCATACAGTCCCGGGTCTATTTCGTATGTCTCCTTGATATAGTGATCGTGCCAGACCATCGGTTGGTAATCCTGGATCATCGTACCCTTAAATCGAAATTCAGTGGGGCCACCAAATGTGACGCCAATGGTTTGACCAGCCCATCCGCCACGAATCCTGTCCT
>DATHZY010000575.1:0-13656 GCA_035458325.1 Saprospiraceae bacterium
ATGGAATCGGCATGGAGGATTTTAATGCCGTGCAACGCTATCTTCCTGCTTATTTCAGTCTTGATCTGGGATTGGATTTTTCTTTCCTGCTCTTTAAACAACCCGCGATGATCGGTGTATCACTGATCAATGCCACCAACAACCAAAACATCAGTGACCTGCAGCACCTGGGTAAAATATCAAGGGGTGGTGACAATGAAGTCTACATCACCAGCCAGACGGAGTTGCTCGGCAGGACGGCTAATGTGCATTTTCGATATCTTATCAATTGAAGTTGAGCTATCAGCCGTCAGCTATCAGTATTGAGCTACCAGCTACCAGTATTCAGTTTTCGGTAAGCGGTATTCAGTAACCAGTAAGCGGTATTCAGTAAGTGGTAATCAGTGTTTCATTACTCACAACTCACAACTCACAACTCACACTCACCACTCACTACTCACTACTCACTACCCACCACTCACCACTCACTAGTAGATGATAACAGGCATAATCAGCATCATGACCTCTTCGTTTTCCATTTGCTCGTCGGGGTAGATGAGGACAGGCTTGCTTGGTACAGACATGGTCATATGGATTTCTTCCTGGCTGAGTGCGTTGAGCAGTTCGATAAAGAAGCGGGCATTGAACGCGATATCCATTGGATCCCCTTCATATTCGCAACTCAATTGTTCACTGGCTTCGTTGGAGAAATCTAAATCCTTGGTCGTAATGGTCAGGCTGTTGTCTGCCAATCCAAAGAAGACCTGGTTGGTCGTGCGGTTAGCAAAGATATTGATACGACGGAGTGCGCCGAGCAGATGCGTGCGACTCACATAGAGTACGTTTTTGTTGTTGACCGGAATGACTGCATTAAAGTCCGGATAGGCCTGGTTGATCAGGCGGCAGATCACTTCGGTTTCTTCAAACCTGAAAAAGGCGTGAGACTTATTATACTTCAGGTATACATTTCCTTCGGAGGGCGTTGCACCTTTCAGGAGGGACATGGCTTTCTTCGGAATCACAAATGAGCCGGTCTGTTCTGTAGAGGTGCCGAGAGCGTGATAACGTACCAGTTTGTGGCCATCACTGGCGACAAAGCTGATCTTGTTGAAATCAACAACGACATTGACACCTGTCATTGCCGGACGCATTTCATCAGAGGTGGTTGCAAAAATGGTGTAGTTGATCCCACTCATCAGGCGTTCGACCGGAACCATGATTTCAGCATCATTGGAAGTAGGTAACGCCGGGAAATCATCAGGCGGATCAACAGCCATCTTGTACATACCGGTTTCAGTCGTGATGACGAGGGAGCGTTGCTCCAGGTCTGCTTCGAAAGTCACCAGTTGGTTGGGCAGGGCCTTTAAGGTCTCGAGCAGGATTTTGGCGGGAATGGCTACCGAACCATTTTCCTTGCTTTCCACAGCCATGCGGGTAGAAATGCTGGTCTCCAGATTGGTAGCGGTCAGGGTCATGGTTCCCTTCTTGATTTCAACCAGGAAATCCTCTGTGATTGCGAGCACAGGGTTAGTGTGGATGGCCCCGGCCACGACGTTGAGGTGTTTCAACAATTCACCTGATGAGACTTTAAATTCCATGTACTGATTCGTTTAGATTGCTGATCTGTGTATTACCCTGAACAGGATTTTCAGAAACGGCAAAGTTAACAGAAACGGCAAAAGGGATTGAAACAAAATCACGTTTGAGCAAAAAGATCAGGAATAAAAACCGGTTTCTCATTTTCGCGGCCGAAAAGGCCAATTCCGGGCTGTACCAATCATGTACTGCTAACGGCGTCATAGTGCTTACCTTCGCACCATGTCTAAGTCAGTTGAAGCTCCCCCCATCAAGGTTATAAAGGAACTCTCGCTACCGGTATATGAGTCGGGGGTACTGCCAAATGGTATGGCCCTGTACATGCTGAAAGGAGGATCTGAGCCGGTCATGCGTATGGAGGTGGTCTTTCGGGCGGGTGCTACCTATGAAAGCAAATCCAGCGTCGCCGAATTTATGGCGGGACTGATGTCTGAGGGAACCCAAACCATGGTTTCAGCCCAGCTCGCCGAGCGAATTGAATCACTTGGCGCTACCTTGTTTACCAGGGGAGGTGTGGATACCACCAGAGTCAGGCTCCTCACCCTGACCAGGTTTTTCCCGGACCTGATCGCCGTGGTCAACGAAGTCATCAGCGCCCCGGCTTTTGATCCGGGTGAATTGAAGGTCTATGCTGATAACAAAGTGGAGCGGCTTAAGATCGATTTGAAGAAGAATGAAGTGCTCGCCTACCGACATCTGACTGAGTCAATCTTCGGGCTTCACCATCCCTATGGGAAGAATGTAGTCCCGGAGGATTATCTGGCCATCACGCCGGAAGACCTGAGAAGCCACCATTCGCAGCATATCATCCCTCAAAAAGGAATGATATTCGTTTCCGGTTCATTTGGAGACAAGGAAACAGAACTCATCCGAAACACCATCGGGAGCTGGAATCCCAATCATATCAATGGTTCGGCGGTTTTAGGATCCTATCCGGATGACAGCAGGACGGGTTACCATGAGTTTAAAGGACCCCAGGTTCATCAGGCGGCTATCAGGATCGGGAGAAGGCTTTTTCCCCAGGCGCATCCCGATTTCAATGGATTATTTGTCCTCAACACGATCCTGGGAGGCTATTTCGGCAGCAGGCTGATGATGGAGATCCGCGAAAACCAGGGTCTGACCTACGGCATCTACTCCAGCGTGGATTCATTTGCTTCCGACGGATGCTTCTATATCAGTACGGAAACAGCTACAGACAATACCAGCAAGGTCATCGAGGCTATTCAACAGGAAATGGGGAAACTGCAGCAGGAATTGATTCCGGCCGGGGAGCTGGATATGGCACGTAATTACCTGATGGGACACCTGATGACCCAGATAGATGGACCGTTTTCTACAATGGACTATATCAAGTCCATGAAAATCGAACATCTGGACGATTCCTCCTTTGCCGGCATGGTTGAAACCATACAACAGATCACCCCGAACCAATTACGGGAACTTGCCGTTAGGTACCTTAATCCGGCTGATTGGGTCACTATTGTGGTCAAATAAGCCATCCGGAGGTAGAGAATGGATGAATAAAAGCCTGAAATTTCCTTTATTTTGGAAAAAACGGTTTCTTTGTATCCCTTTTAGAAAAAGCGCGGAATCGACCCATGCGAAACAACCGGCATTAAAGGAGGAAAACTATAGATAATTTAATTTGCTTTTGAGCACGAATAGCCGGACAGGCGAAGTCAGTTAGGGTCATGAAATTATTCAGTCTTTTTGTACAGGAAATTGCCATAGATCTGGGGACAGCCAACACGCTGATCATCCAGGATGGGAATATAGTCATCGACGAGCCATCGATCATAGCGATCGATACGCGTACCGGGCAGACCATTGCCGTCGGAACCCGCGCCATGCAGATGCATGAGAAGACCCACCAGTTTATCAAGACCATCCGGCCGCTCAAGGACGGCGTTATCGCTGACTTCCAGGCTGCGGAAAATATGATCGAGGGGATGATCAATATGATCGGAACCAAAAGGAGATTTTTTACCCACCTCAAGATGGTGGTTTGTATCCCCAGCGGGATTACGGAAGTGGAGAAAAGAGCGGTTTTTGATTCAGCCGACCACGTTGATTCCAAGGAGACCTTCCTGATCTTCGAACCCATGGCCGCAGCGCTCGGTATCGGGCTGGATGTAGAGGAGCCTGTGGGCAATATGATCATCGACATTGGTGGAGGCACCACTGAAATTGCTGTTATCGCCCTTTCTGGCATTGTTACAGACCAGAGTATCCGGACAGCGGGTGATGAGTTTACCCAGAACATCGTAGACTACCTTAAGCGCAACCAGAATATCCTCATCGGGGAGCGTACTGCTGAGCAAATCAAGATCCACGTAGGTTCCGCGCTCAAGCAACTCGATAATCCACCACAGGATTTTGCCGTCAATGGCCGTGACCTGATCACCGGTATCCCACGCCAGATCACCATCAACTATGCAGAGGTGGCTGAGGCATTGGATGAATCTGTCAATGCTATCGAAGAAGCTATCCTGAAAGCCCTGGAAAACACCCCTCCTGAGCTGGCTTCGGATATCTATAAGACCGGGCTCTACCTCACGGGTGGAGGAGCATTACTGAGAGGACTGGACAAGCGGATTTCGAGGATCACCAAGTTGCCGGTGCATATTGCGGACGAACCGCTTCGTGCCGTCGTCAGGGGTACCGGAATCGCACTGAAAAATACAGACCGTTTTTCTTTCCTGATTGACCGGAAGCGCGTTTAGCTCCCCTTCGGATAAAGTCTCTTCTTAGACCTATCTTCGTCCTGATACAATGAACAACCTCCTTCAGTTTGTCATCAGGTACTCTGCCTTTCTGCTCTTCCTGCTCCTTGAAATAGTAGCACTCCTCCTTGTCGTGAGGTATAACGAAAACCAAAAATCCATCTTTGCCCATTCTTCTTCTAAACTGTCAGGAAACCTCTACAAACTGGCGGATGATGCTATCCAATATAACCGCCTGCAGCAAACAGCCGACAGCCTGGCCGGACAAAATGCCCTTCTCAAACAGAAGATATTTAACCTTGAAAGAAGCCTGCAACGACTGGTACCGGCTGATAAGCCATTAGACAGTTGCCTGCTCGAACCCTATAAGATCATCGAAGCACAGGTCATCAGTAATTCCATCAACCAGCGGAATAACCATTTTACCATCGACAGGGGATGGAAGGATGGTATACGAACGGGCATGGGAGTGATCAGTCCACATGGCATAGCCGGTATCATCGATCAGGTTGGAGAACAGTATTCCACCGCGATCTCGGTGCTCAATACGGCTGCCAGGATAAGTGCGGCGATCAAGCGAAACGAATATTTTGGATCCCTCATCTGGAAGGAAATAGATCCGGCCCATATGCTTCTGGAGGACATCCCGAGGCAGGCAGATATCAAGATAGGGGACACGATCGTGACCAGTGGCTTTTCATTTATTTTTCCAAAAGGTATTTTTATAGGAACCGTAGACCGGTTCTGGACAGTCGGTGGAAGTAATTACTATACCCTTGAGGTGCGCCTTCATGAAGATATTGCCCGGTTGGACAGGGTATATGTTGTGGAGTTTACGGATAATGAACTGACCCCCGAATGAACTCGACATCACTGAAACATATCATACGGGCAGTGCTGATCCTGCTGTTGCAGGTCCTGGTACTCAAGCGTATCGGATTAAGTACTTCATGGTTATGGCAGTACGGGGATATTTTTTTATACCCTGTGATCGTTTTATTGTTGCCGTTCCGGATTTCACGCCATTATGCTATCCTGATAGGCTTTGTGATTGGACTCATCATTGATATGTTTTACGACACGATAGGCGTACACGCATTTGCACTGACAGCGACGGCTTATGCCCGTGGATTGCTGCTGGCCTATCTTGAACCGCGTGGAGGATATCAGCTTTCCATGAGCCCGACTATCTTTTCGATGGGGCTCAACTGGGTATTGACCTTCACAGTTTTTTCGCTGCTCATCCATACCTTTTTATATTTCACGGCAGAGATATTCACCTTTGTCTACATCGGTCAGATTCTGTTAAAGACGCTGATCACCCTGATATTGTCAATGCTGGTGGTGACGGGATATCACTTACTCTTTAATCCTAAGTCATGATCAACGAACCACGTCAGACCGCCAGGACGCTATGGATCCAACGCGTGATCATCTTTGCAGCACTAGTCCTCATCATCCAGACCGGATGGCTGCAGTTGGTAGACCCGACGTACGGCCAGAAAGCAGACAGGACGACCCTCGTCAGACGCACATTGTATCCGGGACGTGGATTAATCATGGACAGGAAAGGCCATCTGATGGTCCACAACATACCCGTGTATGATCTCAAGGTGATCTACAACCAGGTACCAAAGAATATCGACACCAGCCTGTTGTGTAAGTTATTGGAAATCGACAAAGCCTCCTATATACAGCGGATGGAGAAAGACTGGAAGTCCCTCCGGTACTCGAAGTCTGTTCCGTTTGATTTTATGGAGCACATTCCCGCCAGCAAGTTTCAATACATCCAGGAATATCTTCATCTCTTCCCGGGCTTTTATGGTGAACTCCGAAGTGCACGAGGTTACTTTGAAAGCCATAGTGCCCATATCCTCGGGTACATGTCCGAGGTGGATCAAAAGCGGATTGATGAGTCCGATGGATTATATGCCATGGGGGATTTTTGCGGGTCCACCGGGATAGAAAACTATTATGAATCTACCCTCAGGGGATCAAAGGGAGCCGCATACATCCTCAAGGATAACCTGGGGCGTGAAATTGAAAGCCTGGATGAAGGACGCCATGATTCACTCGCGGTCTCGGGTGATAACCTGATATTGTCCCTTGATCATATACTCCAGGAGTACGGTCAGCAATTGTTGCAAAACAAAAGAGGAAGTATCGTAGCGATTGAACCTTCTACCGGTGAGATACTGGCGATGGTAAGTTCACCGGGATATGATCCTAATGAACTCTCCATCTCCCGTTCAAGGGGTGAGGCGTTTATGAAACTCCAGGAAGATACCTTAAAACCTCTTTTCGATCGCTCAGTCATGGCGATGTATCCTCCGGGCTCGATCTTTAAACCCCTCCTGGCCCTCGTCGCCATGCAGGAAGGTATATTGAATGAAAACCGGACGATCTATTGTGGTGGAGCATATTATTCCGGTACGAAGAGAAGAGGATGTCATAGTCACCCGACTCCCCACAATGTAGCTGCAGCCATTGCCTATTCCTGCAATACCTATTTCTTTACCGTCTATAAGGAGGTCATTGACCAGGCAGGATATACCATGCCTGAAATTGGTTTACGAAAACTCAACGTTCATCTTTCCGCATTTGGGTTAGGCCACAAAATCGGCCTTGATGTACCTGGTGAAAAAGCAGGGAACCTTCCAGGACCCAGCTACTTTGACCAGGTGTATAAACCGGGCAGATGGAGATCACCATACATCCTTTCCATGGGGATTGGACAGGGCGAATTGCAGCTTACTACCCTGCAGATGGCACATGCGGCAGCTATTATTGGCAATGAAGGAACCTACACAGATCCTCACTTGCTGAAATCGCGCGTCCCTCCCGGAAAGGCCCCGCAAGAAGAATTCTATCCACGACGAAGAGTCTCCATCGACTACAGGTATTTCGAGCCGGTCATCGAAGGCATGAGTGGTGCTGTGCGTAGTGGTACGGCAACGATGGCCTTCATTCCGGACATTGAAGTATGTGGCAAGACAGGAACTTCCGAAAATCCACATGGGGAAGACCACTCTGTCTTTTTTGGTTTTGCTCCACGCAATCAGCCGAAGATTGCCATTGCGGTATACATCGAAAATGCGGGATGGGGAGGAAGCTTTGCTACACCGGTGGCTGGATTGATGATTGAAAAATATTTAAAGGGCGATATCAGCGAAGGCCGCAAATGGATTGAAACGAAGATGCTGGAGGCGGATATGATCCACAAGACTAAAAGTTAGCAGTCTTCAGTCTGCAGTAACCAGTATCCAGAAATCGGTAATCAGTGAGTAGTAGTGAGTGAAATAATCTGGCAGTTGCCAGCTCAAGAAACTTAGCAGTTAGTAGTGAACAATTGGGAGTTAGCAATAAGCACATCACCAGAGAAACTTTTCACTTCCAGAGGAATCAAATTAAATCACCTCGACCTTCAAGTCTCAGACAGAGCTGATTACCTGAAAGCCAAAAGCTGAGAACTGACAGCTGAGAACATCATTTACCTGGAATCGCCAGCAAAGGCACCTGGCTGTAGACAAATATTTTTTTGGCAGGGTGTGATTTAAATAAACGGAAAAACAAGGTTCGTCTTTTTGGAATGACGGCAAGGATATCAATATTATTTTCTTCTACAAACTTGCTGAGGCCGCCCTCTATGTCTTCTTCAAAGAACTCAGCATAGGGATGTTTGATGTTTCCAAAATAAGTATTCAGCGCTTCAGTATTTTCAGTGTATGCAGATGAATCAGGTATATGATCCTGATCATAGACATGAAACACCTGAATGGCAGCATGAAATTTTTTGGCCAGGGTGACTAAGAAATCCAGCACATGAATATCCTCTATCCGGTCCTGTTCATATGCAAAACCAATATGGTGTATTCCTGAATATTGTGCCTGGTCGGGTATGGCCAACACAGGACAACTCGCCGCTTCTATCACACTGATCGTACTACTGCCCAAAATAAATTCCCGGAGCTTGCCTGCGCCGTTGCTTCCCATGATGATCAGGTCTGCCTGCAGGGATAATATAATCTCCGGAATTTCGATCGGAAAGTTCATGGGTATCAATCGGATGGTGTAGTGCACTGACTGTAGTTCATGAACTGTTTGTTCGAGGTTCTTGATTTGTTGATTCGCATCCGCCAGATAGTTTGATGCAACTTCTGCTGATGGTTGATAAGACTCCCTGGAGGAGACCATCGGGATATGATAGATGTGCAGGAGGATGAGGTTAGATTTAGTTTCTTTAGCAAAAGCGATAGCATAGGCAAGCGCATTGTTTGCAGGATCAGAGAAATCAGTCGGCACCAAAATGGTTTTTATGCTTTTCATATCTGATATTTTTCAATCACCCCTCAAATTATATACATTCAATTCCAGCCAGAGATTGTAGCAACGGTTAAAAGTTCTTGTCTTCGTTTTTTAAATACGCCTGTATTTTTTTCCTTTCACCCACGAGCCAAACGATATCGCCCCATTCCATGATAATCGAGGATTCAGGATTGAGGATCCTTTCCTGGTTGCGTTCGATCCCGATCACAATCCCGTTGGTGGCTTCCCTGATATTGGATTGTCGGATGTTCTTTCCGCGTAACCGGGAATTTTCTTCCACGACAAAATGCTCGAGCATGATATCATCCACTTCGATCGATGCGCTGTCCATGATGGTTGGCGGATCAAAGACGGGTTTAAATTCATGGATCTGTTCATCGGTGGCAATGATCCCTACCTGATCAAAGGGCAGGAGTATACTATTACGATCAGGAGCATTGTAGAGTTTTTCACCTCGTTTGATATACACGATATTGATCCCGAATTTTTCGCGCCATGACAACTCCGATAAATTTCTGCCGATGTATTCTGCTTGTGGCGGCACCTCCAGTTGCAGGATATGTGCGTCCCACGGCATCAATTCAGATTGCAGATCTGCATTTCGATGCGATACTCTGGCGGATAGTGAATTTTGAGCGTCCGTTTCGCGCGCGTGGAGATTGCCGAGGAAAATCCTTTCAATCTGCTGATAGAATCCCTTGATCTGCCGGGCAAAAAAGAACAGGATAAAAGCAGTAACCGGAATAGCTATCAAAGCAGCCAGCGGCGTGTCAAATATTTTAAAGGCGGCAAAGGAGATTAATGCCAGACCCATCAAACGCCTGAGTAATTCAAAGACCAGCAGGGGCCCCCGGCTGTATCTTTTTTCCAGCCATATTTCTTTAAAGATGATGTTGTTTGATCGTTTCGCCATCAGCGCCCATAGGAAAGGAGATGCCAGTGCCATAAACATGACAAATCCAAGTCCATTTTGTGCCAGTGGATTTTCGATAAAGTTATCCAGGAAAGGCAGCACGTAATTAACAGACAAGGTGATGAGTGCCGCTATGATGATTCCATTGAGCATGAAGATCAAGGCATAGAACCTCAATATGCCCTTCCATTCACTTTCTGCCTGTATTTCCTGCGTACTGGAGGAATATCGGTTGAGTGCTTTTATCCATTTGCCCGGTAGTCTCCTTTCAAGAAAATGGTAAAATGGCTCCGAAAACTTGATCAGGTAAGGGGTTGTAAACGTAGTGATAGCTGAAGCCCCCACGGCTACCGGAAAAAGAAAATCAGATATGACACCCAGAGACAATCCCAGGGTCGCAACGATAAACGCAAACTCACCGATCTGCGCCATGCTCATCCCCACCTGTACGGATTGTTTGAGCGGCTGACCAGAAATGAGGGCACCCAATGTAGTACTGAAGAGTTTTCCAAATAAAGTGAGCAGCGTCACCGCGACAACCGGCCAGCCATATTTCACAATGGCCTGAGGGTCGATCATCATCCCTACTGAAACGAAAAACACGGCACCAAATAAGTCCTTGACGGGTTTAGTCACATGTTCTACTTTTTCAGCAGTCGTGGTTTCGGCAATGATTGAACCCATGATAAACGCACCGAGTTCGGCTGAAAAACCCACTTGCGTAGCCAATACGACCATGCCCAGACACAACCCGATGGAGATGATCAGCAGGGCCTCTTCATCGAGGAGTCTTTTTGCCTTCTTGAGCAATGTTGGTAAAAGAAAGATGCCACCGATAAACCATACAGCCAGAAAGAATCCAAGTTTTAAGACGGTAAATAAAATTTCACTTCCCTCAAACTGCTTCGTGACGGCAATAGTAGAAAGTAAAACCATGAGCAGGATCACCACGATGTCTTCCACAACCAGGACACCAAAGACGATCCGCGCATATTGTTTGGTCTTGATGCCGAGTTCATCAAACGCACGAATGATAATCGTCGTCGATGAACTGGCGAGCATACCCCCGAGAAACAAACTGTCCATCGTAGACCAGCCCATCCATTTGCCGGTAAGGTAGCCGGCTATCGTGATAAAGGCGATTTCAACAAAGGCGGTGATCGATGCGGCGCCACCTACCCGCATCAATTTTTTAAAACTAAATTCAAGACCGAGACTGAAGAGCAAAAAGATGACCCCTATTTCTGCCAGGATTTCAATGTTTGCTATATCCGCAACCGTAGGTACAAACTTGAAATGCGGTCCGACGAGGAATCCGGCAATAATGTACCCTAGCACTAAGGGCTGCTTAATTTTGCGAAAGATCAATGTTACTATCGCGCCCGCGATCAATATCAGTGCTAAGTCGCGTATTAAATCCGGCAAGTGGCCCATATGAATTGCGTATGTCTGGAATTATCTTTTGTCTCCCTGGCAAAGTCTATGTAAACGCTGATCAGGTCCAATCAGAAATCAACTCTCGTAAAACGTAGGTTAAATACAACTTGAAAACGAAGCCTGAATTACATAGGAGATGCTTCGGGTCAAACCATCAGTGATCATACCTGTGATGGTAAATATACTCCTTTGAAATCTATAGAATGTACACTGCGAGACAATGGAGGCACAATCTGTCAAAGGCTTTGAACGCCCGGGATCTATTGTTTCGCATGGGTACTCAGGGATTTTATAGCTTCGCCCTCATGATCATCAGTGCTATCGCTGCCATGAGCAGTAACAGAGTTATTGGCCGAAACGGGGATTTGCCCTGGCATCAGCCGAGAGACATGAAGTTTTTTAAGGAGACCACCCTGGGACACCATATCATCATGGGACGGAACAATTTTGCTTCTCTTGATTACCGGCCGCTCAGGGGTCGGGTCAATATCGTATTGACCCGGGATCCATTTTTTATTACCTCTTCGGCTATCGTCATGCACTCCATCGAGGAGGCATTGAGTTTTGCCCAGGATGCGGGTGAGGAAGAGGCCTTTATCATAGGCGGCGGAGAGATTTATAGGCAATCCATGCATCTTTTAGATAAAATTTACCTGACAGAGGTCATAACAGAGACCTCTGGAGACACTTACTTTCCAGAGATCGATATCAACGACTGGGATCTCGTGTCGTCTCAACGATTTGAGGCGGACGAGAAAAACGAATTTCCCATGCGGTTTGATGTCCTTCTCCGAAAGGAGTAATGGAAGAACAGTTATTACAATTTATCTGGCACCGGAAACTTTTCAACCCAACCGATCTGATTACGACCGGTGGCGATGCTATTGAAATCCTTCATTCCGGTATCCCAAACCAGGATCAGGGTCCTGATTTCCTGCAGGCGCGCATTCGCATTGGTGACCAGCTTTGGGCAGGCCATGTGGAAATTCATATCAGGAGCTCAGCCTGGTACCTGCATATGCATGAGCACGATACGCACTACAACAATGTCATCCTCCACGTGGTGTGGGAGGAAGATCAACCAGCAGTGACCGAGGATGGTTACCGGATGCCTTGCCTGGAATTGGCAGGTCGGGTTGAGGTGGGATTACTTGACAGATACCGGCACCTTATGAACAATGAAGAATGGGTGCCCTGTGCCTCCGCCTTGATGGATGTGCCGCCACTCGTGCGGACTTCCTGGCTCGAGCGATTGATGGCCGAACGCCTCGAACAAAAGACCGTTTCCATCCTCCGTATACTTGAACAATGCGCATATAACTGGGAGCAGACGTTTTATATGGTCCTGTCGAGGCAACTCGGTGCGCCAGCCAACAGCGAGGCCATGGAAGTATTAGCAGGTGGAATTCCTTTAAGCCTGCTCCGTAAACATAAGGACAGGCCCGATCAGGTGGAGGCCATCTTATTTGGTGCTGCCGGTATGCTAGGCAAGGAAATCAACATACCCTATGTGGTCCATTTAAAAAGGGAATATGATTTTCTTGCCAGGAAATATAACCTCCGGCCAATGCCTGCATTACAATGGCGGTTTATGCGGATGCGACCCGTTCATTTTCCAACGATCAGGATCGCCCAGCTGGCGGCTATAATTACCGGCACGGATTATTTTATTTCATATCTCGAACAACATACCTCCGCGGAAGATTGGATCAGGTTGTTCTCGGTAACACCCTCGCATGAATTCTGGGAAACTCACTACCATTTTTCAGCAGCCACTCCACCGACCAAAAAGCATCTCGGCAAGAATACTGCCATCGCGCTGCTGATCAATGTCGTGGCCCCGGTCATGTTTCTCTATGGAAAACATCAGGGTAAATCATCCTTGAAAGATCAGGCCCTGAGCCTGCTGGAAGAATTACCACCTGAAAAAAACGCCATCATCACCGGATGGAAGGAATGTGGATGGATGGCAACGGATGCGGGACAGACGCAGGCCATGTTATACCTGAAGAAGAATTATTGCGATAAGCGACGGTGTCTGCATTGTGCGATAGGGATGCAGGTTGTTAAGTGAAAAACGAAAAATGAAGAGTTAACTGCGCCTCTGCGTCTCCCGCTACAAACGTCAAGTTATTTGGCGGGATCTAAGGATCTGCGCGAGAAAAGAGAGGGAGATGTTCGATTAGCGTGAATTAGCGAAAATCGAAGCGTAGCGAAGATCCCGCCACGATTGGGCGGCGGGATTAGCGGCAGGGAAGCAGAGGGCACAGGAGGATTGATTGCCTAACGTTAAAAACGTCAGCACAGCATATTGCCAGGAACAAGATTTCTTTGATTTATCGCACGCGATCTTAAGTCAACTTAAGCTCAACCTTGTCTTAGGGTGAATTAGTGCCGGTTGCCTTAAGGGGGCAGGTGTTCTGGTGAAGTATATGTTCAGGGCATACGAACCGGCAACTGGAAATCGTTAATCCTATCAAATATCCCCCGGAAAAGGCCGAATCAGTCAAATTGAGCTTAATTTATGCTGATTATCAGCAAATTAAACATAATTTGTATTTTCTATATAAAATTTCTTTCCTTTGTAGTGATCTTCTACTTTTTCAACTTAAAGCATCAAATAACAAAACATGATAGGATTTTTCTTGCAGGCTACTTCAACCGTTGTTGATCCAGCTG
>DATHZY010000576.1:0-3292 GCA_035458325.1 Saprospiraceae bacterium
TGCGCCATCAGCACCATCCACACCATCGATTCCGTTTAAACCAGCAGGTCCCTGAGGACCGTCATTGCCTTGTATGCCTTGCGGTCCGGTTGCACCGTCAGCACCGGCAGGTCCCTGAGGTCCTGTTGCGCCATCAGCACCATCCACACCATCGATTCCGTTTAAACCAGCAGGTCCCTGAGGGCCGTCATTACCTTGTATGCCTTGAGGTCCTGTTGCGCCATCAGCACCATCCACACCATCGATTCCGTTCAAACCGGCGGGGCCTTGCGGGCCTTCATTTCCCTGGACACCTTGAATACCTTGTGCACCCTGTGGACCTGTTGGTCCAACATTTCCCTGAATACCCTGTGGCCCTTGTGGACCTGGTGCACCATTGGCACCTGTCTGCCCTGTAGGACCAGCAGGACCAGTGGCTCCATCTTCTCCATCTTCTCCATCTACACCATCTTCTCCATCTACACCATCCACGCCATCAAATCCATCCTGACCATCCTGACCATCCTGACCAGAAATACCTTGTAGACCCTGCAGTCCAGCAGGTCCCGTAGGGCCTGAGGGTCCTGTCGGGCCTTCAGGTCCGGTTGGTCCGGCAGGACCTTGAGGGCCAGCTGTTCCACTTTTTTCAGCATACAGTGCATATGGAACACTATATAATTGTTGGACGCCCATCAAGGTATAAGCTTCTCCACCAGTTTCATCCATACCCACCTCCAAAAAATAAGGACCATCAGACCAGTCAATAAGAGCAAAATCTCCGTTATTGACTATTCCATTTCCAATTTGAAAGTTGAGCACACCGATATTGGTTGACAATACTGTGTGGGATTCTTTGTACACGACTACGCCGTCAGTATCATATTGCCGCAAAGTGATTTGTATGCCAATGGTTTGATCCGTTAAAGCAATACCGTTTAAATCTCTCGCGACGGCCTGGTAATTTAATTTCGCAGGAACCTGTGCTGTGACAGCCCCTGATCCTAATAGTATTAGGAGAAAAAGTAAGTATTTAATTTTCATTTGTCTGTTTTTATTAAAGAGTAACTAATAATGGGTTTACCTGCAGCATTGGAAATAGCTATGAAGTAATTACCACTCATCAAGGAGTGCAGATCAAGGATGATGCTCCTGGTAAATGCACTACTCGCTTGTACTTGTCTTCCCTGGATATCCAGGATGCTCACTTGCAGTTCTGTTGCAAGTGTACTTTCTACGGTCACAAATTGTGCAGTAGGGTTCGGGTAAAGGGTAAAAGCAAATTCATGCTCACTGTGCTCAACGGTCGTAATAATGATTTCAGGTTGGTGAAATCCCTGCGAAAGCGCATGACTGGTTGAGAAATAGGTAGAAGTAAAAGCTTCACCTAATGTAAAATCAAGTTGGGCAGTCGTGGATGAAAAACTTTTGCCTGATGTCGCCACGACATGTGGTGACAAGGATTGGGCGTGCAGGGATTGCAGGCAAAGCAGCATCCCTAACACCAGAAATGGTCGTACCATAACGGAGTTTTAAGTTAAACGGATAAAATATCTAAACAAAGAGGGGTGTGAATGCTCGCATAAAGGTGATACACGAGGCGAATAGAAATTATATAGAATTCCTTGTTAATTTAGTTTTATTACCACATGGGCTTTTCAGCATTTTATTCGAAAGAACATTTCCTTAGTTGAAAACGATGGTAGATCCCGTTAGCTATCCGGCTCATACCAACATGTGAATTATACAATGATTATACAGTACTCTGTAATCCGTTCAAAGACTTAATGGCAACCCTTGCAACATAAAGACATTCGAAAAAACTCACTTCAAGCCAATTGTGATTTTTACGATTTACATTGAAGAGAGGCATTATAGGAGGATTGCAACTGACCTTGTGGAAACACAAGTGAGATGACCCTCATTGTCCGGCAGATATATAATATGACCCCGGTCATTGCAGATTTACCCGAGTTCACTTGTATTGGAGATCCGTTATTGGTGGATCTGGAGGCCACTAACGATTGTGGTCATTTCACTCTCAAGTTCCGGGATGTAAATATTCCTAACCCATGCGTCGATGACACAGCGAAAAGAAGGACTTACGAAGCTTATGATGCTTGCAGTAATATGTCCGTTGAGGAAGTCATACTCTTGCCGGAACCTCGAAATGAACCACTCCTTGTCTTTATAGTTCTTGTAGTGCAGCCGGATTGCGGGTGAACAGTTGGCAAAATTGTATATTGAGTATTGAGTATGCTCTGGTAGCTGGTTGCTGAAGCCAGCCGGCAGTTTGCAGTCGATTGTTTGCACTATGAAGTTTTCAAAAGTAAGCGTATGGTTAGCGAAAATTTGCGTGAATTAGCGGCGAACATTCAGATTTATTTTTGAAAGCAGATATTGCTGATGTGACAGGAGCCGATTTCCACAAAGATTATTACCTTGCTTCAGACATGATAAGACCTCTCTACCTACCCATCGTGCTAAGCATTTCCATCTTCGGATGTGGGAGACCCCGCCTGGACAAGCCAGCGTTAAACGACCTGAAGATTGAATACCTGGATGCAACACAGGTAGATACAATATACCAGCTCACTAACCAGTTTCCGGATCAAACCCAATTCGCTATCGCGTTGATCAAAAATGGTGAGGTTCAATATGTGGGTACTAAGCGTATCCAGGATAGGCTGGTTGCTATTCAAAATCATGACAAGGCTTTTGAAATCGGGTCGCTCACCAAAGTATTTACCGCCACCGTGCTTGCCCATTTTGTACTGGATGGTAAGGTCGGACTGGAGGCTACAATCAATCCGCAGTTTGATTTTCCTTTCCATCATAATCTGGAATTTACGTATCGCGCATTGGCAAACCATACCTCCGGATTACCAAGGCTTCCGTCCAACATGATACTGGCCGCACTTTTTAATAAAAAGGATCCGTACAGGAATTATTCAGAGGAAAAACTCGATGCGTACCTGAAAAACGATGTTACGCTGGACTATGAAAAGGGTACGAAAAGCGCGTATTCAAATCTGGGAATGGGACTACTGTCGTATGCGCTGAGAAAGCAATCAGGTCGAAGTTTTGAAGAACTGACTAAAGAATTGATATTCGATAAGTATAATATGCTACATTCGACTTCAGACAAGGCACAGGTAGCTGATATTTTAGTAGCAGGCCTGGATGCAAGAGGTAGGCCGACACCCAACTGGACACCCGGTGCATTGATTGGCGCGGGCGGAATCTATGCCACAGTGGAGGATTTGGCGAAGTTTGCATCCGCTCAGTTTGACAGTACACAAGTAGCACTGGCATT
>DATHZY010000577.1:0-3575 GCA_035458325.1 Saprospiraceae bacterium
CCATAGATATCTGGTGATGCTGCGGTTGGTGAGGTCCAGAACATAGCTACCCTGGAGAAGTCCTTACCTGAATAATACCAGCCGGAGGGTTCGTCGGAATACTCTTCGAAGCCTGGGTTTGGGACCATGTTTGCAGGCGGGGATTTCTGGCTGGAGGACTGGCCTGATGCCTGGTAACAGATCAGGGAGAGTAGGAAGAGGAGGAGAGCTTTCATTCAGAGATCATAACGAGGGTTGTGGTATGGTGATTACATGTTTTCAGGGTGGATAAATCGGGTGGCTGGATAGGGCAAATCAATGGGAAATGGGGTTAAATCCTGGGCAGAGATGGTGAGGGAAAATTGTGTTAAATTCATGGCGAAGAGCAAAATACGAATTAAATAAATATCTAATGTAGACGTATATTTAAAATTTAAGTTTTGTATTATTGAAAACCCTAATTTTTCATCTTTATTCACCAGTAAAACACCTTCACCATGGCTTACTCGAAAGCTCCCCATTTCGATACGCTTTCTTTCAACCAATCCTTCTGGTCCAAAGCGCTATCCCATCCCGCAAGAATCACCATCCTCAACCACCTCCTCCTCCACGGTGTCACCCCCTTCTATGTCCTGGCCAGGAAAATCCCCCTGGCCAAAACCACCATCTCCCAACATTTCAGGAGCCTCAGACAAGCAGGACTCATCGAATCTTTCGAAGAATATCCCCATACTTACTACAAACTCAATCAAAAGACCTGTAAGGAACTCGCACAAAAATTACATGGACTCAATAACTCCTTTTCAGAGGGTTTGTCCTGAGAAATGGGTAATTCCCATGCCAAGGTTAAAAATGGCTAATCACCCTGAATCCAGTCCGCTGCTGGCATCAATTTTCTTACTTTTGCCCAATGTGCATCAGAAATGATCTCCTTCCGGGAAAAGCCATGTCCTTGCACATACCATTGTCTATCCTATTAATTGTCACTCGCTTTGCACTCCTCGGGGTGTATGATGTTATATTGTACTATGAATCAGGAAAAAAGAATGTCCCTTATCACCGGCTGGATTGTCTTCGCCATTGCCCTGGTGGTCTACTATTTCAGCGCTGAAAGAACCGGGAGTCTGTGGGATTGCGGCGAATTTGTCCTCGGAGCATACAAACTCCAGGTCGTACACCCACCCGGAGCACCCCTTTTCCTGATCATCGGCCGACTCTTTACCTGGATAGCCGATGTCCTCAGCAATGACCCCCAGGATATCGCCTTTGCCGTAAACCTCATGTCCGGCGTATGCACTGCCTTAGCCGCTGCCCTGGTTGCCTGGACTACTATCGTTTTCGCCAGACTCTCCATGGTAGGAAGAGAACAGACCATGAATACCGAACAGATCCTCGTAGCCTGCGGCGCAGGTTTAGCAGCAGGTCTGGCAACTGCATTCTCAACATCCATCTGGTTTAGTGCCGTTGAAGGCGAAGTATATGCCATGTCCACCATGTTCACGACCCTCACCTTGTGGGCGGCAGCAAAATGGTATGGTATGGAAGATACTCCCGATGCGGATAAATGGATCGTTTTAGCAATCTATGTTGCTGGCCTTTCGATTGGTGTGCACTTATTGAGCTTGCTGGTCTTCCCGGCGATGGGCTTACTCTACTATTTCAAGAAATACAAAACCTTCAATTTCGGAGGCTTGATTCTGGCCATGATTCTCGGGGCAATGATCATCCCTGTCGTGCAGAATCTGATCATCGTCGGCGTACCATCTCTCTGGTCCAAAATGGAATTGCTGATGGTCAACGGGCTCGGGATGCCTATTCATTCCGGCATATTTCCAACCTTGTTGATTCTGGGTGCTGCCTCCTTCTTCGGAATCAGATGGGCACGCAAGAATAATAATGGTCTGGCCGAAAGATTGATCGTATCCCTGGTACTACTCGTGATCAGCTTTTCAACCATTGGCGTGGTGATCATCAGGGCTAATGCCAATCCCCCGATCAACATGAATGCACCGAGTGATGCGATGCGCCTCATTCCTTACCTCAACCGCGAACAATACGGCGAACGACCATTGCTGAGAGGCCCTCATTTCGAAGCCGATCCGATTGACACCGAAAAGGAAGACCGTTATGGTATCGTCGGTGATCGTTACGAAGTGGTGGATCACAAGCTGACCTACATCTACCGTGATGAAGATAAAATCCTCCTGCCGCGTATCAGCCATAGCGATGGCAGCAGACCAGCACTCTACAAGCGATGGATGGGCGATGAGAAAGGCACTCCAACGATGGCCTTTAACCTCGAATTCCTCTTCCGGTACCAGATCAACTGGATGTACTGGAGATATTTTATGTGGAATTTTGTGGGCAGAGAAAATGGTGAACAGGGCACCGAACCATGGAACCCGAAGAGCGGTCACTGGATTTCCGGGATAAACTTCATGGACAGCGCGCGTTTGTTTAATATGGAAAAAATGCCTGAATCCATGCGCGACAACCAGGCAAGGAACAGGTACTATTTCCTTCCGTTGATTTTCGGCGTCCTTGGTCTCATCTACCAGTTCGGAAAACGCAAGCGGGATTTCACCGCGATGCTGATGTTATTCCTGTTTACAGGTCTTGGTATTATCTTTTATTCCAATCAACCACCTAATGAGCCACGCGAACGTGATTACGTTTTGGTGGGTTCGTTCCTTACCTTCTGTATCTGGATCGGTCTGGGCGTACCGGCAATATACGAGATGATCAAGTCAAGGGTTAAATCGCTTGGCTCCGCAACTCCATACCTGGCAACAGCTCTTGTGCTGTCTGCACCAGCCATCATGGCTTTCCAGAATTTTGATGATCACAGTCGGATGCACCATTATGCCTCAAGGGACTATGCCAGCAATTTCCTGGAATCCCTTGATCCAAACGCGATCATGTTTACCTACGGAGACAATGATACCTATCCGCTGTGGTACGCGCAGGAAGTGGAAGGCATACGCCGTGATGTGCGGATTGTCAATCTCAGTCTGATAGCGGTGGATTGGTATATCGAAGGCTTGAGACGAAAGATTAATGATTCGGCACCGATCAAACTGACGATTCCAACAGAAGCGTATCGTGGTAACAAACGGAATCAGCTTTTCTTCTTACCTGGAAAGAGTTCACCAAATGAAATGCCGCTCGATCAGGCATTACAATTCCTGGCTAAGGATAATCCACAAACCATCCAGGGGACGAAACTGGAAACCTATCTACCTTCCAATAACTTATATATCCCTGTTGATCCGGCCCGTGCCTTGAGTACTGGTTGGATCACGGCAGCAGATACCGGAAAAATTGTAACAAAAATTCCGATCTCTATTGACAAACAATATATCACGAAAGATCAGTTGGCGGTGTTGGATGTCATCATGAGTAATATTTATGACCGTCCGGTTTATTTCTCTGTCACCTGCCAGGATTCGAAGCTCATGAACCTTAATGACTACACACAGATGGAAGGCCTCGGACTCCGTATTATTCCTGTCCGCACACCTAGCCAGAAAGAATTCTATATCTATGGAAGCGGTCGGGTAGATACGGAGAAACTTCACGATCGTGTGGTCAACAAG
>DATHZY010000578.1:0-6803 GCA_035458325.1 Saprospiraceae bacterium
GACGTTTCGGCTCCGCTCAACGTCTTGAAAGTTATTACATTGAATCATGGAGGTCGTCGAGTACGGACAGGTGTTGCGTTGAAGTAGCCGAATCGACAATTGGACAAACTCCGATTGTTGGGGAATTTGAACGACACACCACATGTAACAAATTAATCGCTATCTGATGGTTTATTCTTAAAATGTGATTCATTTCTGCACTTCGAGTAATCATGGAGTATTGAATTATCACCATAAATGAGGGCCTCCTTTTTCTTCCGACTCCAACCTTGTACCTGCTTTTCGCGGTTGTAGGCATCATCTATGCGGTCATACTCTTCAAAGTAGACGAGACGGACAGGTAAATGCTTCCACGTGAAATTTGCGCCTTCTCCATCCTGGTGCTGACGGATCCTGGCTTTCAGATCCTGTGCGCTGCCAACGTAGTATTTGCCATTGGCGCATTCGAGGATATACATGTATCCTTTCATTTTGTTTTCAATTGGTGGTCTGACAAATATCAGGGAAAAGGAAATGCAGCGCAATAATTATTTATCTATCCTAAAGAAAAATACTAAAAGCTTGGAGCTTTACATTGAATCATGTAGGTCGTCGAGCGGAGCCGAGACGACGAGTGTAATGTCTTTCGAATGGGTAATAGCTAAAAAATCGGGCTGTGTCATGGGTAAAGATTCCGGTCGTTGAGCGGAGCCGAAACGACATATACGAAATTCCGGTCGTCGAGCGTAAGTCTAAAGGGACCCGAAACAAGGGCAAGTGAAAAACAATATTACTTGCCGTCGGAAACGGCTACACAGACCAGTGCCATGAAGTATTCTTTTTGACCATCCATACGCGAGCTTAGATGCAATCTAAGCTCAACAGTTAATTCTGAATCCTTAGAATCTCCTAATTCCAGCCTTCCCGGGCCAAACCTTGACATAGGTCAAACTTCATCTCCGCATTTCTCCAAAACTTTACGGTCGCAAACGGGCCTGAGCTTGCAATCACTTTCCGCTATTCACTTTTAAATGATCCTGGTAAGATGAAAATCTACACCCTTCAAATGGTCCTGCTCCTATACTTCCTTGTGACATTGCCTGCCTGTAATGACCGGGCTGCATGGAAAGCAGAAGGGGATGGACTCATCTCACAGGCGACGATCCTCCAACAACAACATGATGTACTCAATGTCAGGATTGACAGTTTGTGGGATACGACCACCGCGGCCCTTGCCGCTGCGATACCGGACGACTTTCCACCCACAGATCGTGAGATATTCCTCCATGCACGCAATGCAGACCACATCCGCATGTTTATGTCCTTCAAGACACTCGACGCTGCAACCCAGGCACTCGTCGACAGCGCAGGCCGCTATGATGAAATGATCGCGGGACAGTTACGCACATTGCAACAACAGCGACAAGCCTTCGAAAAACAAAAACTAGCGTTTCTCCAAAAAATGGCCGGCACCGCCCCCGAAGACTTCAGGTATTATGCGCATCAATTCCACATGATGGCGGACAGCGCTCCTAAATAAAATCTCTCAACTAAATCATTTATTCATGAACAACAAACTACCCCTTTTTGGAAAATGGATCTTTGCCTCCCTGGTGATGCTTTCCTTCCTGACCGCATGCCAGGACGAAGATCCCACGATCACTACTGATCAATCTGCAGCTGCGTATGACAATGAAGTAGTCATCAAATGGAATGACCTGATCCTCGAAGTAGAACGTTACACACCAGGCTACCTGCCTCCGGTGGCAGCACGTTCACTGGCTTATATTGGTCTGGCGGCTTACGAAACTGCCATACCCGGTATGCCTGAGAACAAATCCCTGGGTGCCTACTTTGGAGGACTGGAGCTACCCAAAGCGGATGCGGGCGTGGTGTATCACTACCCTATTGCACTCAACGCGGCATACGCTTCGATGATCACTAAGTTGTATCCAACGATTCCTGCCGCGCAGTTTTCACAACTGGTAACTCTTCAAAATTATTTCAACAGCAAATACGAATCAGAAATCACACCGGAAGTATATGGTGCGTCTGTCCACTGGGGTGAAGCTATCGCCGAGGCCGTCTACACCTGGTCTGCATCAGATCCGGCAGGACATGAAGGCTATCTGCGTCCTTTTGATCCGGCGTATGTACCTCCTGCAGGCCCGGGTCGCTGGCAGCCTACGTATCCAAACTTTGGAAATGCCCTTTTACCTCATTGGGGTGATGTACGGATGTTTGCTGCATCCCCGGATGATAAGTGTGAAGATCCGCTTCCATACAGCACCGATGAAGGCAGTGAGTTTTATGTACAAGCCAAGGAAACTGAAAATAAAATCAACCTGATCCGTCAGGGACTGAATCATGAAGACAAGTGGATCGCTCAATTCTGGAGTGATGACTGTGCGGCCTTGACTTTTTCGCCAGCAGGTCGATGGATGGCGATAGCCAACCAGGCATTGATCAGTACCAAGGCTGATCTCGCAAAGGCGGTCATCGTACAAGCAAAAGTAGGTATGGCTGTATGTGATGCAGGCATTCGTTGCTGGGGCGAAAAATATAGGTTCAATCTATTACGCCCTGTAGACTACATCCGCAATGTGATGGGTCATACAGACTGGAATACGATCATGTGTCCGGATGGCGCTGGTCAATACTTTACACCACAGTTTCCTACTTATCCTTCAGGCCACGGCACATTTGGTGCAGCGGCAGCAGAAGTATTGACTGCGGAATTCGGACAGCATTTTGTATTGACGGACAACTGCCATCGTAACCGTTCAGAATTCAATGGTACACCACGTACATTCAATAGCTTTTACGAGATGGCACAAGAGAATGCCTATTCACGCATACCTATCGGCGTACATTATCGTATGGATGCAGAGGCCGCTGTGGACCTGGGTTCGAAGGTAGGGCGCAAAGTCAATGATTTACCGTGGACTAGATAAGGCAAAGGTTGAGGCGAAGGCGAAGGCTTTTTATTCGAATATTGCAGCAGTTGTAGTTGAGGACAGCTGCTGCTTTTTTTTAGAAAACCAATGTTGGGCTTAGGTTGCACCTAAGTCCGCGTACGGCAAATCAAAGAAAGCATGGTCTGGGCAATATCATTTGTGACGTTTTTAACGTCAGGTAACCAACCAAACTTATGCTCACTAACAACAGCTCCTGCTCTGGTCGTTTCGACTACTTCGGCCTGCTCACGCGCATCCATGGTTCGACCTGCCTTGCTCATCCCTAGGCTACAGCTCACCAACCGTGGGCGACAGCTCAGTAACCGTCCGCTCAACGACCGGAACTTTTACGCGGAGCACAGATTCTTTTTAATGCTTCATTAGAAACGGTTACAGCCTGAGGACGTTTCGGCTCCGCTCAACGTCTTGAATATTCTTACATTGAATCATGGAGGTCGTCGAGCGGAGTCGAGACGACGAGCGTGAAGTTTTTCGAATGGGTAATAGTTAAAAAAATCAGGCTGTGTCATGGGTAAAGATTCCGGTCGTTGAGCGGAGCCGAAACGACATATGGAAGGTTATTCAATTATCCTGCCTTGCAGGCAGGATCTCGCCCATGGGGATAAAAGCTAATGACAAGGTCTATGATAATTTACTATCTTCAATTTCATGCCTGATCTGTCATCAACTCTTTCCAAAATCACCCGTCCCTACCTTTTCAGGAATGGCACCATGATCACTGATCTGCAGGAGAAGGATCTAAAAATCATCACCGAAAGTGCAAAACCAAAGCTGCTGAAGCGTGGTGAGGTATTGTTTAAGCAAGACACGGTGCCGCGCAGTGTCGTCTGGCTGATGTCCGGCAAAGCAAAAATATTCCAGGAGACGCCGGGTGGGCAGCGACAGACAGTGTATATCTACTCTGATGGTGACCTGATCGGCTATCGTCAGCTCATCGCCGGTGAAGTGCATCCGGTCTCTGCCGTACTTCTTGAAGATTCGACCATCATGCTCATACCGGCCGGAACCTTCAAAGGATTGATTGACACTTCGCCCAAATTTGCACGCAATGTGCTGTCTGCACTCGCACGCGACTTTACCGTGTGGATGAACCGCATGACGGTCTTTACCAAATTTCCGGTCAAGCGCAGGTTGATCCTGGCATTGCTGATACTACACGAACAATATCGTATTTCGGGATCACCTCCCGGTGTCATCACCATCACACGCACTGAGCTCTCCGAATATGTCGGCGCCTCCCTGGAGACCGTTGTGCGGGTATTGAATACACTAAAGGCGAAAGACCTTGTTCAGATCAACGGGCGGCGAATACTGATCAGGGATATACAGGAGATGGTGAGGATGATGGACGGGGAGGAGGTGTGAGGATGGTGGTAAAAAAACGTTGGGCTTAGGTTGTACCTAAGCCCGCGTACGTTAAATCAAAGAAAACATGGTCATGGCACAATTTATTTGAGACGTTTTTAACGTCAGGTAACCATCATCCACTTGTTTCCATTCGAGAATTATATCAGTTGCATTTGAGGATATCATCTGCTATTTTTATATATTGAAGCAAATCCAGCACTAAATACCCTATGGACAACGAAGTACTTTTCACTGAGACCCAGGGCTTCCGGCAATGGTGGCTGTGGGTGATCCTGCTTGGCACCGATGGACTATTCGCCTATGGTATCTATACCCAGTTGATTCAAGGGGTACCCTTTGGTGATAACCCCGCCAGTGATCCCTTGCTGATTATTGTGTTTGTCATGGTGCTGCTACTCACTGTATCGTTTTATATCTACCGGCTTGAAACGACGATTCGAAAGGATGGCATATACATCCGGTTTTTGCCGTACATGAGGAGGTATACATATTATCCCTTTGCGAAACTTAGCAAGGTATATGTCCGGAAATACTCACCGATAGCAGAATATGGAGGATGGGGATTCCGCGGCGGTGCTTACAATGTCTCCGGTGATCAAGGGCTCCAAATCCAGTTTACAGATCATAAGAAACTACTCATCGGCACCCGCAAGCCAGAAGAAATTGCTGCTGTCCTTCGAAAACTCGGGCAATACAAGGAGTTTTACCCCTAAATCCCCTATGCTTCGACCTGCTGCCACATAACCTTGTGCGACACTTCGACTGCCACTCCCTCTTCCTTGTTCTCCCGCTCAGTGCAGCGCAGCTCAGCAACCAGGGGACTTGTTTCTCTCAACGACCATGAACATTCGGATGTCGTTTCGGCTCCGCTCAACGACCGGAACTTTTACGCGGAGCACAGATTTTTTTTAATTCTGCACTGGATACAGCTCCTGCTCATTGACGTTTCGGCTCCGCTCAACGTCTTGGAAAGTGATACAATGAAACAAGGAAGTCGTCGAGCGGAGCCGAGACGATATGCAGCATCTCTGGTCACTGGGAGCCGAAACGACATACACAAGGCTATTCAATCATCCCGACTTGCCGTCAGGCCTTCACTCATGGGGCATTAGAAAAATCAAAGTTGAGCTCAACCTGACCTAAGCGGTATGCTTACCTATACCATTAATCTCAGCACCGTTTCATTTACATATTTACCATCGGTTTCTTTGATACTGGCTGTGGCTCCGTCGGGAAGGTTAAATGTATGTCCGTCGCCAAAAGTTATATCCCTGGAAACAACATAAAAGACAAGGCCATGCAAAAGGCCATACAATTCTTCCAGCGATTTATCTGAATCCACTATTTCCATTTCCTTTTTACCAAATGTCTTTAGGCCATAGGTGTAAACGCCATTACCTGTATCACTTTGGCGAAATCCTACATATACCCATAATTCGACAGGAAGGGCTTTATTCTTTATTCCATTGGCACTGTTCAGATAAAGTTGCTTCGGTATCAACAACGAGCGGGAGCCGCTGTAAACACCCAGGCCGTCCGATGTACTCAGGATAGATGCGATGACCTTGGTGAAAAGTAAATTTCTTTCCATTATAGAATTGGAACCGGGGAAAAGGGAAACTATCAAATGGGATGTATGATGCTCAAGATCCTTTTCCCAGCCTTCCCAATTGTGGGCATATCGGCCTGTTCCTTCAATATCTGACCATGGAATCGGGGCGTCCATTGTCATAATGCTAATCATCTCGCCGTTAATCTTAAAAACATGGGTTCCGGATTCACCCCCTGGCTCTTTGACTTGCAACCTCCAATTGCTGGCAAGCTCCTTTACCATTTTATCAAAATCAAAAGTACCAGGGGAGTTATACATGACCATTGATAAAATAATCGGATTTTCTACCTTGCTTTTACCATCCGCTACACCCGAACCTTCTTTTTTACTGAAAAAACTAAATAATCCCATATACTTTGTTTTATAGTTTTAATATCGATCCGGGTCCTATGACATGGCAATCCGGGTTTTCATCATCAAGATAGTTAAATCTGGAATACATTAGAGATTGACGATGCAGTTCACTTTTACTGTCAACCTGGATTTCCAGTTTCTCTCTAACGTCAGGCAACCAATCTCTGTCCACTACTTGAAAGTAGTGGCTATTCAATAAATCCTTCCTTAAAAAACAAACGTTGGGCTTAGGTTGTACCTAAGTCCGCGTACGTTAAATCAAAGAAAGCATGGTCTGGGCAATATCATTTGAGACGTTTTCAACGTCACTGAACCAATCTCTTTCCACTACTTGAAAGTAGTGGCTATTCAATATATCCTGCCTTAAAAAAAACGTTGGGCTTAGGTTGACCTAAGCCCGCGTACGTTAAATCAAAGAAAACATGGTCATGGCACAATTATTTGGGACGTTTTTAACGTCAGGCAACAATCAATCACTAGTTTCCATTCGAGAATTATATCAGTTGCATTTG
>DATHZY010000579.1:0-2883 GCA_035458325.1 Saprospiraceae bacterium
TGGGTAAACTGAGTGATATTGGAGAAATACTAGACTTCGGTTTTCAACAAAAGAGAAAAATGGCGGAAGGTATCTCCAATCCCCGGATTGAAGAGATCTATGATGCAGCGAAGAAGGCTGGTGCTACAGGAGGTAAGATATCCGGTGCAGGAGGAGGTGGATTTATGATCTTCTATTGCCCCGGCACGACGAAATACAAGGTGATGAAATCACTGGAGCAGTTTGGTGGAAGGGAGAGGAAGTATGAGTTTGTTAAGTTGGGTTTAAGTACGTGGACTGTTTAAAAGTGAAAAAGGCTAAGGCTGAGGCGAAGTATATTGTTTCACAGCCCCATCGGGGCCAAATGTTGGTAACTGTCGGTATGGAAGAAAAAATAAAATCAATCATCACCAATTCGATTGGTGTGAAGCAAGGAATCTTGCAGGATGCTGCACTGCTGAAAACGATTGAAGCGGTCGTGACCGAAATCGTGCTGGCCTTCAGGGCGGGCAACAGGATATACTTTTGTGGCAATGGTGGCAGTGCGGCTGATGCACAACATCTCGCGGCTGAATTTTCTGGTCGCTTTTACAAGGACAGGGTTGCACTGCCTGCTGAAGCACTGCATTGCAATACCTCGTATCTCACGGCGGTGGCTAATGACTATGGGTATGAGCATGTTTATTCGAGGTTGATAGAAGGTATCGGTCAACCGGGAGACATACTGCTAGGTCTCTCAACATCAGGTAATTCCGTCAACATCATTGAGGCTTTTAAAAAAGCAAAACGAAAAGGTATGGTCACAGTGGCTTTTACAGGTGCGAGCGGAGGCAAGATGAAGGAAGACACTGATTTCCTGATCAATGTACCATCCACAGATACGCCGCGCATCCAGGAAAGCCATATCATGACAGGGCACATCATCTGCGAACTTGTCGAGGACCAGTATTTTGATTAGAGAAGCGATCATATTGGCCGGTGGGCTTGGAACACGCTTGAGGGATTCGGTGCCTGACCTTCCTAAATGCATGGCGCCGGTAGCCGGGCATCCTTTCCTTTACTATATCATCCGGTATCTCGAATCACAGGGTATCAAACGGTTTGTGTTTTCACTCGGTTACAGGCATGAGGTCGTAGAGGAGTTTCTTAGCCTCCATTTTCCTACGCTTGATTATGCCTGTGTCATCGAGCCTGCACCATTAAAGACAGGAGGTGCTATCAAACTTGCACTATCTGCGGTAGAAGGTGATGATGTGCTGGTGATGAACGGGGACACGCTCTTTAAAGTGGATTTGAAAGAGCTTGAAGCAAAGCACCTGCATCGTCATGCGGATTGTACCCTGGCCTTAAAACCAATGCTTCAATTTGATCGATACGGCGCGGTCACCACCAATGACGAAGGCAGGATTATCTCTTTTGAAGAAAAGAAATATCTTGATCGCGGTAACATCAACGGAGGTGTATACCTGCTCAACAAGAAAAAATTCCTGGCACAGGATTGGCCGGAGGTTTTCTCTTTCGAATCCGATTACCTGCAGAGGGATGCCAGTATAAAGGATTTTTATAGCGTCATTCAGGACCGTTACTTTATTGACATCGGTATTCCTGAAGATTTTAATAAGGCCCAGGTTGACTTGAAATATTTTCCATTTGCGATCCATGAGCCTGATCGCACCTGGACACTCTTCCTGGATCGGGATGGGGTGATCAATGTCAATAAGGATGACAGTTACGTGTTCAATAGGGACGAGTTTATTTTTAAGGAAGGAACACTTGACGCAATTGCCCGATTGAGTCGCCTGTTCGGTAGGATCATTGTCATCACCAATCAGCGTGGAGTAGGGAAGGGGTTGATGTCGGAAACGGATCTGCACGATATCCATGCCTTCATGAAATCAAGCATTGAAAAGGCAGGTGGCCGGATCGACGATATATTTTATTGCACCTCAACTGACGATGCGCATCTTGACAGGAAGCCTAGTCCGGGCATGGCTTATCGTGCTCAGGAAAAATATCCGGAGATTGATTTTTCAAAATCCGTCATGGTGGGTGATAAATCAGCGGATATGCAATGGGGCCGGAATATCGGAGCATTGACCGTACTGATCAGGTCAGCGCGATATAAGGATACAATTGATCCCTCTACTGTCGATATAGCATGTGATTCATTGTATACATTTGCTCATCTCCTCCAACACAACGAATAAGTGACAGATCAAACTGTAATTTTCCTCTGCGGTTTTTATTCTCTTGGGTTTGCTGTGTTTCATTCCCAATTCTGGAGGCTCTTTGCATGGCGTACAGAGCTCGAAAAATTATCATCCGCCAATAAAGCAATCATGCAGATCCTCAATCTGAGGTTGATGTATGTATTCTTGTTTGTAGCAGCTATCTGTTTTATTTTCCCCCAGGAGTTAGCCACGACTACCTTAGGGCATTTCTTCCTGGTAGGGATGTCCGTATTCTGGCTCGGTCGTACGATTGAACAGTTTATTTTTATCAAGGCGGACCATCCGTTGGTTCACCTGCTTACGTACATCTTCCTGATCGGGGCGATTTTGTTTGCGATGCCGGTGGCGCTATGAAGCAAGGAGCAAGGGGCAAGGTGCAGTGTTTTGCCCCCGACCCCTGTGTTTCTTCATTTCGCTTCATCTAGTTCAGCTTCATTCCGAAAACCCCGGGGAGGCATGATCTTCAGTGCAACAAATGATCTTGTATAGCGAAACTGGCCACAAGAGAAGTAATATGGTTAGGCTTCGAAATATATATGGCTACAACATTTCGCCAGTAATCAACTTGTGTTGAATTTTGAAATCATGACTCCCCGGGGTTTGCAAGCGGGAGGATGCGTGGTTGCTCAACACAGGGGGCGGGGGCACACAGTACCCTCTGCGCTATGCTAAT
>DATHZY010000580.1:0-6880 GCA_035458325.1 Saprospiraceae bacterium
AAGGTAATAACCGCCTTGGCGCTTGTTAAACTCCCTAAAACCAGTAAGCTCACCAGGCTGATATGCCTGAGTAGACTAATAGTTAAAGTAGTAAATAACTTATTTTTCATGAGTATAGAATTTGTAATTTAATTTGGTGAATCAGTAATAGACTACTGAATAGCATTTACTGTCTGGTTGTACAGATTTGCCAACTGAGTCGTAGGATTGAACTTAGTCTGGTTCATAGCTCCGCTCAGGTGCTTGCTGTCCTTAAGTTCTTCCAGCCTTTTCAGGAGGGAAATTTCAACGGCAATAGAATACGCTCCTACATCCGTTAGAATTGCACTTAAATAGGCATACTGTAATTCCTGTGCTTGTGTAGCACCGTGCCCAATGAGTGGTTTGAGTGGAATCAGAATTCCCTTGATGGCTTCTACTGTAGCGGCCTGATCAAAGGTCCCTAGCGGGTAAGCTGTAACACCAAAGGCTTGTGCAATACCAGTATGAGGATTGACTCCTCCACTTGCGACTTGCTGTGCATTTGTGCTATTCAGGCCTACCAGGAAGAAAAGGCCGGTAAGCAAAAAAGACACAAGCACATTCCTTTGTGAAAATAAGGAAAATGTGTTTTTCATGAGATTAAGTTTTGGTTTAAGAAATTATTAATTTGTTCATTTAGAATTAAATACACACTGAATTGATTGCTTCAGGGCAATATTTAAAGAACAGGTTAAAATCCACGAAACCAATACTATAGAGATACAGAAGCGTATCTATCCTGCTGTCAGGACGACAGCAAAAAAGAGTTCTTCATTCTATCAGGTTGGTTCGGGATGATAAACTAATCCTTATCTATCCCCCAAGTCAAAGTATAATAGGCCAAAAAGTATGCCAATAGCATAAAATGGACTAGTACACTGGACAAAGATATGATAAGGCGTATCAGGGGTTATACCCGATAATGGGTAATTATTACATTAGAGTATTACTCAATACTTATTGAATCTATATATCAGTTAGTTATAGATAATCTAATAACCTAATCTGTTTTTAATACTCTAATTATTTTTTTTACTTATAGATCACATCCTGATTTATAGGGTAATACAGGCTACCGAATAATCAAATATGTTAAAATACTTCTATCTGGGTCACGCCCAAAAGAGCAATTTCTGGAAAATGGGTGGATACCAAGTAATGGTATGAAGACATCAGGTTGATGACATAAATGTGGGCACGGAGGCGCTATTCACCCAATTGGGGAATGCATGAACCCATCAAAAAGCCAAATTAAGGTATTTGCATCTGCCGTCAGATTACTCCACAGCAGTTGCCTCATTTTTACGGGGAATCCGGTAAACCAAGGTGATTTCGTGCGAACCGTTATTGTATTGTTGGAAATCTCCAAGATTTACGTCATAGGAATAGTATATCCTCAATTGGTTGACGCGGGTTCCAAGCAACAAGGAAGCACGGCTATTGTCGCCAAGCGTATATCCTACGCCACCAACAAGTTGGTCTTCAAGGAAGGAGAACTTGACATTTGCATCAATAAGGAATGGACTATATCGGAGATCCTTGACGGTGATCGAGGGTTCAACGGTAAAGTCATAATTTTCGATATTGAACCTATACCCTAAGAGGAAGGCATAGGAAAACTTTTCAAATTCCGGGAGGTTTATATCCCCTGAAATTTCTGTCAAACGGCTCTTGATCAGATCTGGGAAGGAAACGCCAAAAAACAACTTCTCCTCTACTTCGCCATAAACTCCAAGGCCACCATCAAATAACATATAGCCATCAATAGCTTCGTTGAGCAGCGGATCCGTGATATCAATAAAAGGATCATTCTGAACGTCAACAATCTTGTGTGTTTGAAGACCTGCGGATAATCCAACACTAAGTAATAGTTTATCGAAGGGTATCCGGTATGCGAAATTCAATTGACCATGTGTCAGTTGACTTACACCAACACGGTCCGTTAGTAATTGAGCACCTAAACCGAGATTATCAGCAAAAGATCCATGATAGAGTCCAGTGAAAGTTCGGGGTGCATCCGGAAAATCAGACCACATATGTTTATACCCGGCAAGGATCTGATGATCACCTTGAAATCCGGTTGCCCCTGGATTAAAAAGTACGGGTTGCAGATACTGGTGATTGAAATAGCCGGCCTGCTGGGCAAAAGCAGTATGGGTGACTGCGAATGAAATGACAACCGTAAGTACGGTTCCGAATATATATTGTTGAACTTTATTCTTCATGATAGCAACTCTATTTATAGAATTCATGTGTCAATGAGGTTGAATGGAATTAAACTAGTCTGCGGTCCGTACGAGATTAACGGTACCTCTGAATATTTCCGGAGCCCCGGGCTGGCGAGTTACTTCAAGTACCCATAGATACCCTCCATCAGGCACAGGTTGTCCATCCTGGTCAACACCAATCCAATTGTTCTGATAATCATCAGTTTCATATACCAGGCCACCAAAGCGATTGTATATGTACAGATGGTTATCGAAATCCAATATGCAGGCAATAATGAAGTAATCATTCTTACCATCGCTGTTCGGCGTAAATACCCTGGTTGCGGTGTAACAGTCTACATCCACATCTGGTAATAATTGCTCCGCATCCCTTATTTCACATCCATTGGCATCTGTCACAAGCAGACTGTATGTGCCGGCTGGAACATTGACAAGCGAAGCTGTATTGCCTGTAACAGGCCCCGTCCATTGATAGGTATACCCAGGGGAACCACCATTGACCACTACGGCAATAGCACCATCACTGGTGATATAATCCGATGGATTTGTTGTGATATAAGCAAGTGCAAAAGGCGGAGGTGCATTCAGTACGATGGACGCTGTGCTTGTATTACCTGTTTGATCTGTTACGGTGACAGTGTATGTGCCTGCGCATACACCTGAAAGGTTTTGTGTTGTAGCACCGTTAGACCAGTTATAAGTAAAGGTGCCACTACCACTTACAGTTGATGTAACCGCTCCATCACAAACACCACTGCAGCTTATCTGATAATTTCCATATTGTGCCGCTGTCAGGACAACTCCGACATCTCCTGAAAAAACTGTAAAGCAAGTATCCAGTGTGCAGCCATTACCATCTGTAATGGTCACACAATATTGACCACCACATAAGGAGGTCAGATCCTGCGAAGTTGCGCCATTTGACCAGACATAATTAAAAGGCAATGTACCTCCTGTGACATTAAGGTCAATCGCACCCTGGCAATTTTCATTGATATCATGCGAGATTGTGGCTGATGCAACAATGGCAGCAGGTTGATTGACATTAATGCAGGTATCTCTTGTGCTCAATAGAAAATCTGTAATGGTAACACAATATGTACCAGCCTTGAGTCCACTGATATCTTCTGTCGTTTGTACCGGAGTGGTATTCCAAACAAATGTATAAGGAGGAGTGCCAAATGAAGGTGACAAGTTAATGGCTCCATTTGATCCACCATTACAAGAGACGTGGGTAACACTTGCGGCAACATCGGCTCCCAAAATATATGGGTCCGGAATAAATGCACAGCTCCGGTCATCCGTCACTGTAACCAGGTAAACACCCGGACCAATTCCAGAAAGATCCTGCGTTGTGGAATCATTGCTCCACAAATAAGTAAATGGTGGGGTGCCACCCATAACGGTAATATCGATTGAACCCGTATTGGATCCCGGAGGATTCGGATCTATGATGGTACCTGTAACAGAAATAGCGGGAGGATCAACCAGGGTCTCTGTCGCAATGACCACCTGACTGCCTAGAGTGATTGTCACGGTATAGGTACCGGCGCAAACACCTGTTAAATCCTGTGAGGTTTCTCCTGCACGGCTCCACAGGTACGTTGGTGTCTCAGGACAATTTTCAGTCACAGTGAGATTAAGGACTCCATTGCAGTCCCTTGGACATTGTGGATCGATGGTTACTAAAGTATATGACAAGTTATCACAGCCCACAGGGTCGCAGTTGGAGTTGATCACACCAAATCCATGAAGCAAGGCAGGAACGAGTGTACTATCCAGTGTTGCTGCTTCAATTTCAAGGGGTGATTGTGCAAAAGTTATTGGAGAAGAAGTACCTGCTGCCCCTACAGCCTTCAAACAAAGCCTGAAAATGACTGCAAAATCAGGAAGGGTAACACCTTCAAGACTTAAATCAATCCAGCTCATCGTTAATTCACCTTCATCTACATCAGGGAAACCTGGCGTGGGCGTACCAAAGCCTGTCAGATCAAGGCCTGGTATTCCAAAGGCCTCCAGATGATCGTATTCATAAACAGTCGAATCCCAATTTATACTTAACTGTAATGCAATGAGGTCATCAAAATCATTGACCTGGATATCAAAACACGCAATATCTCCGGGCATCGAACAGACAGTATCCTGTGCTACACCATTGATCAATAAGGCAAAACCTTCCAATGCACACTGCGCTGTAATAGTAGCAGGGGTAATGTTGACCACATGCGGATTCCCATCAATATCAGATATAGCCGGTGGCGGATCATTGCCAAAGGTGATATCACTGGATTGTCCACCGGTACCGATCACGTCAAAACATATTTCAAACAGAACGGTGCCATCCGGCAGGGTATCGTTTTCAACATTGCTGTCAAACCATAATACTCGTAATGTGCCAGGTGACAAGAGATTGGTATTACCCTCTCCGAAACCCGGTAATGGCGCAAAATTCCTGAACCTATCAAATTGCAGCACTGCGGGGTTATAACTCAAGGAAAATTCCATAGCCCCCACGGTGACAAAATTTTCAACCGTAAACTGAATGCAGGTATTAGCCCCGCATGCACCAACAACAGCATTGCCGATAAAACTGATGTCCTCCGCACAACCTGATCCTGGCACATTCACTTGTCCGTTATTGGATATCAGGCCAACATCATTGACCCCATCTTCTGAGACGACAATCTCAGTAGGATCTTCTGTGATCGCGATGCCTGTGCTTTGGCATGGAGCGCCAATCACTTCAAATTCTACTGTAAAGAACAACGAACCATCCGGGATCGTAATTTGAGTAAAACTGCTCTCAAACCAGGCCAGCGTAAATTTACCTGCATCCAAAAAGACCTGAGGTGTTCCGAATACAGATGAATTCAATCCGGGAACCGAGGCATTCATGTTCTTGATGGTTCGGAATTTGAGGACACCAGGATTCCAATTTACCGAGTATTGGACAGCAACGATGTCTGTGAAATTATCAACATTGAAATCTATGTCAATAATCTGGCCGGGATTTGCATCAGTGCTGCTGATGTTAAAGATGGGTTGTTCAGCTCTCACGAGGAGGGAAGCGAACATGGCAATGATGATACCAAGGATGGATTTACTCATTAGCAAATACTTTATTCTGTTCAAAAAACTTAATCTTAAGCAAATCAGGCGCAAATATAGTAATAGTAATTACAATATCATGTATATGGCGATGCAATAGCCGCGGTATGCTTTTACAGCTAAAATTATACCATGTTCCATTACACAACAAAGAGGGAGAAGTTGGTCTTCAGGGCAATGTCTGAATTGCGGTGTAAAAATGACAATTTTCTCCGGACTAGCCAAGATATCCGGATTAGGATCTATTAAGGAATATAGTATAAATAAATAATATATACATAAAATGCTTACTAAGAGTTATATAAAACAAAAAACCCTGGCATAGCCAGGGTTAGGATGAGTTGGGTTTTTATTCTGTTGATGGGTAACAGACTATAAAAAAAGGCATTGCTTTTTCACAAGCAATGCCTTTTTAATGAAATTGGCCTTATTGACGGACAAACTTTCCTGAAAGTTCGCCCAGGTTTGATTTTACTCTGTAGTAATAAACTCCAGGGATACTGATGAGGTCTGAGCCAATAACTATCTCAGCTTCATTGGAATAGGATACATATTTCCTGTTGAATAGCTCTTGTCCCTTAATGTCATGCAGGGTTAAATGGAATTCTTCCCCTGCCGGGATAATCACTTTCAAGGTAGTCACATCGGTAAATGGATTTGGCGAAATCCTGCTTTCAAAGGATACCCCTTCATTCAACTCCTTGAATGGAATAAATTCAATCAGTTGGTTATCAAGGCCTTCGGTGTAAATTTCAGGATAAAGTGATTCGTCCTCGTTGATCAGGAACGTTTCGAATGGCATATCCTGTGGCAGGTTTTCTAATGAAAACAGTACTTCACCTGCCTTGATATTAACAGGGGAAGATTGACCCCAGCTGATATTCGTATAACCGTCCTTATCATCCGCCAGGTTTGAATCATCAAGATTTAACGATCCTGCAGAAACTCCAATACCCATTTGGCTCACTGACATCTGGAAGCCGTAAATGGAAGCATCCTTTGTGGCAATAAACTCATAGCTATTATTTGCTTTATCCTCACGGATTGCGATCGGCAATGAAGTAGTGGTCCTTGGAGTAAGCATCCAGGCCATATTGACCATGTCTGCGTTGACGTCACCCATCTTGAGTGCCTTAAAGGAAGTGCTTGCAGGGAAGGTACCCAAATGATCCACTTCAACCCCATTGTGACACATGCCTGTAAAGAGATCCAGCGGAGCCTCCGGGTTACAAGGATCGCCAAAGAATATCCAGGAAAGGTTACCCTTATAACCTGGAATCTTAAAGCCACCAAGAATTGCCTTTTTCAAGAGTAACAGATCGTTTGCACCTACTCTACCATTACCATCAAGGTCAGCTGCATACAACTTGTAAGGCTCTGTAATAGGCTCTTCGCCATTGAGGTGCCTTTGAAGTGTGATCAGGTCAAGGGTTGAAATACCCTCAAGCTTCTTACCCTCTCTGGAAAGTTTGATCATACGGTCATATTGTGTAGTACCAAATCCAAGGGTAAAATGGCCTGTT
>DATHZY010000581.1:0-3981 GCA_035458325.1 Saprospiraceae bacterium
CGCCACGACGCAACGACGCAGCGAAAATTTAACGTCTTACTCTCTCACTCTCTCACTCTCTTGCACTACTCCTCATTGTGTATCGTGCCACGACGCCACGATGCAGCGAAAGTTTAACGTCTTACTCTCTCACTCTCTCACTCTCTTACACTACTCCTCATTGTGTATTGCGCCACGACGCAACGACGCAGCGAAAGTTTAACGTCTTGCTCTCTTGCTCTCTTACTCTCTTACTCTCTCACTCACTCACTCTCTTACACTACTCCTCATTGTGTATCGCGCCACGACGCCACGACGCAGCGAAAGTTTAACGTCTTACTCTCTTACTCTCTTACTCTCTCACTCTCTTACAAATGACCAGAATCACTTCACCCCCTGACCTACGTTTTTAAATTTTTCTGCCGGATGCCTTACCTCTGCAGGGTAGAAAAATGTAATTATGGCAACAAGAATCAAGCCCGGAAAGTACATCTACTTCTTCGGCGGCGGTAAAGCAGATGGAAATGAATCCATGAAAAATTTACTGGGAGGCAAGGGCGCAAACCTGGCTGAAATGGCTGGACATCCTAACCTTAAACTTCCTGTCCCTCCTGGTTTTACGGTGACCACAGAAGTGTGTACATATTATTATGACCACAAGAAATCGTATCCGAAAACGGTGAAGCCGCAACTGGAAGAGGCGATGGCCAAAATGGAAAAGCTGACCAGGAAGACATTCGGCGATACCCGTAATCCACTGCTGGTGTCCATTCGTTCAGGCGCGCGCAGGAGCATGCCGGGAATGATGGAGACAGTCCTGAATGTTGGGTTGAATGAAGAGACTATCAAGGGTGTCATCGCCAATAGTGGGGATGAACGATTTGCTTATGATGCCTATCGCAGGCTCATCATGATGTATGCCGACGTCGTCATGGAGAAGGGGGGTGGCATCGAAGTGAAGAATGGTAAGGGGATCAGGAAGATACTCGATGAGAAACTTGAACACATCAAGCATCAGCAAGGGTATGCAAGTGACACGGATCTGACGGTTGCCGAGCTCAAGGCATTAGTCAAAGATTATAAGAAGACGGTAAAGAAGGTTTTAGGCACAGACTTTCCGGAGGATCCATGGAAGCAACTATGGGGAGGAATCGGAGCTGTCTTTGGCAGTTGGAATGGAAAGCGCGCCGTCGAATACAGGCGTATCGAAAAAATTCCGGATGAATGGGGTACGGCCGTCAATGTGCAGGCCATGGTGTTTGGTAATATGGGCAATGATAGTTGCACCGGTGTGGCTTTCACACGTAATCCCGGCAGTGGTGAAAACAAGTTTTACGGCGAGTACCTTGTCAACGCCCAGGGAGAGGATGTGGTGGCTGGCATCAGGACGCCGGCTCCGGTCAATGAATATTCAATGAATGATCAGAGCAGGCAATTCACATCATTGGAAAAACTGATGCCTGAACTATACCAGGAGTTGTTCAACTATCAGAAAAGATTGGAAGTCCATTACAAGGATATGCAGGATATTGAGTTTACCATTGAAAAGGGTAAACTGTACATGCTTCAGTGCCGTGTGGGTAAGCGGAATGGGATCGCAGCTGTCCGCATGGCTACTGAGATGTACAAGCAGAAGTTGATTGATCTCAAGACCGCTGTGATGCGTGTAGGTCCTAATCAGCTGGTAGAGCTGCTGCTGCCGATGCTTGATCCAAAGGCTGAGTTGGTGACCAAACCCATTGCGAAAGGACTGCCAGCAGGGCCAGGCGGTGCAAAAGGCCGTGTGGTATTTAGTTCGAATGATGCTGTGGAGTGGGCACATAAAGGTGAGAAAGTGATCCTCGTCAGGGAAGAGACTTCACCCGAAGATGTGGATGGCATGCATAAGTCACAGGCTATCCTCACAACGAAGGGTGGTATGACTTCTCATGCTGCACTCGTCGCGAGAGGATGGGGAAAATGTTGCATCGTAGGGTGCGGAGACATCGAGATACATAGCGAATCGAAATCATTCAAGGCAAAGGATGGCCAGATCATCCATGAAGGTGATTGGGTAAGCCTCAACGGTACCAAGGGCCTCGTGTATGAAGGCAGTATGGCACTCACCGATATAGATCTTGAGGAAAACCAATCCTACAAGGACCTCATGAAGCTGGTGGATAAAACGAAAGTACTCGGGGTAAGAACAAACGCTGATACACCCAAGGACGCAGCGCAGGCTTTGAAATTCGGAGCAGAAGGCATCGGACTCTTCAGGACAGAACACATGTTTTATGGCGAGGGCAGCGAACGTCCATTGTTTCTGCTACGAAAGATGATCATGAGTAAAACGGAACAGGAAAGACGTACGGCCCTCAATGAACTGTTCATATTTGTCAAGAAGGATTTTAAAGATACACTCGCGGTGATGGATGGCCGGCCGGTCACCTTCCGGTTACTTGATCCGCCGTTACATGAGTTTGTACCGCACGATACTGAAAAGTTGCATCAACTGGCCAAAGAACTTGGGATCAGTATGAGCATTCTGCGGCGGAGGGTACTCGCGCTGCATGAAAACAATCCGATGCTCGGACATCGTGGTGTCAGGCTTGGGATTAGTTATCCGGAGATTACCGAGATGCAGGTAAAAGCGATCCTTGAAGCAACTGCGGAGTTGTTGAAAGCCGGCAAGAAAGCATTTCCGGAGATCATGATTCCGGTCACCTGCACAGCCAATGAATTGATACACCAGAAGGCCATCGTAGATCATGTGTACAAAGAAGTGTTGGCGAAAAGTAAACTGAAGAAGATACCATACCTCTATGGCACCATGATCGAAATACCGCGGGCTGCATTGAAAGCGGGGCACATGGCTGAAGTAGCTGATTTCTTTAGCTTCGGTACCAATGACCTCACGCAGATGAGCTTTGGTTTCAGTCGTGATGACATCGGTGGATTCCTGCCGATCTATCTCGACCAGAAATTACTCAAGGATGATCCGTTTGTGACGATTGACCAGGAAGGGGTAGGAGAATTGATTAGGCTGGGTACAGAGCGTGGACGAAAGACAAAGCCAAAATTGAAAGTGGGCATTTGTGGTGAACACGGCGGCGATGCCGAGAGTGTCAAATTCTGTCATCGCATAGGCATGGATTATGTCAGCTGTTCACCTTTCAGGGTGCCAATCGCCAGATTGGCCGCCGCACAGGCAGCCCTGGAAAATCCAGGGAAGTAAGCGTTCTCTGGAAAAAGGATACCCGGAACATCAACTGTTCCGGGTATTTTTTTTGTGTACACCCCTTGATTTAAAGTAATAAATATATTACTTTTTGGAGGTTGAAATAAAGTGAACTTCTCCGGTTGCTAAAACAAGATGGCTGGTTTGTGGTCAGACAAACAGGTAGTCACCATATTATGATACATGAAACCAAATCAGGAATATTGAGTATTCCATTCCATGGGTCTAAAGAAATTGGAAAAGGATTATTGTGAGCAACATTAAAGAAAGCACAGATAGATACACCTAATAGATGAAGAAGCCGAAAATTATCATGACCATTATCAAGGAAGATATTGGCTTTAGTGCACATACCTCAATTGGTCATTATTTTATTGGCACTCAAGGCGACACTTTTGAGGAGTTGAAGGAAATGGTTATTGATGCTGTTAACCTAACATTCGAGGAGGATGGATTCACGTATACAATTGACGAGATCCAATTCAAGCTGGATATTAAAAGTTTTTTCGAGTTTTATAAAGTTATCAATGCAAAAGCACTCTCCGCACGTATAGGTATGAACCAAAGCCTGCTCGCTCAATATATTAAAGGCAATAAAAAGCCATCACCAAAGCAAACCAGGCGTATCATGGAAGGCGTACAAGCACTCGGACGAGAATTAGCAGACATTGAATTCTTAATGTAATCCGCTGACATTTTGCAAAACTGTCACTTCTAACTTCTAACTTCTAACTGCTAACTGCTAACTGCTAACTGCTCACTGCTCACTGCTCACTCAATATATA
>DATHZY010000582.1:0-3937 GCA_035458325.1 Saprospiraceae bacterium
GGAAAATCAATCTTAGTCGCTTCGACCCGTAGGATACGCGCAAAAATGGAGTGGAAGGTTCCGGCCCAAACTCTGTCTCCTTTGGAGCCTACTACATGGGCAATCCGCTCTTTCATCTCACGAGCAGCCTTATTGGTAAAGGTGAGTGCAAGGATATGTTGAGGTGGGATGCCTTGTTCGATCAGGTAGGCAATGCGGTAAGTCAGTACACGCGTCTTGCCGGAACCGGGGCCGGCAATCACCATTACCGGACCATTGGTATGGGTCACGGCCTGGCGTTGTACATCGTTGAGGGATTGGAGGTAGGTCATAGAAACAGGGCAAAAATAGAAGATATGCTCAACCTTTGGTCAAAGAATAGGTGTCGGAACGGAATTATGTATTTTTGGCGGCTTCATGACCAGCCTGGATATCATACTGCCTGCCTACAATCCGCTTCCCGGTTGGGAAGATATTGTCATTGGCCGTTTTCAATCGCTGGTGAAAGCTTTGCCTGACGTTAAGATAAGGCTTTTTATCGTCAATGACGGCTCCCAGCGACTTGATGAAAACCACGCTGCAGGGCTAATACAAGAGGTGATCCCTGATCTTCAATGGATTAGTTATAAAGAAAACCGTGGCAAGGGATATGCATTGAGGCAAGGTGTGAAAAAATCCACCGCTGACTTTGTCGTGTATACGGATATCGACTGGCCTTATACGGAAGAAAGTATGGTCGGCGTCATCCGGACATTGACTGGTTCTGCGGATGCGGTGATCGGTAAACGGGATGAAAATTATTATACACATCTGCCTCCGGCCCGCAGGCGGATCTCCAGGTTGCTGCGCAGCTTCAATGCAAAACTCCTGAGGCTGAAAGTAGATGACACCCAGGCAGGCTTAAAGGGCTTTCGAAAAAATGTAAAGGATATCTTCTTGTCTACGACGATTGATCGCTACCTCTTTGACCTGGAATTTATCTACCTCATTTCCGCAAAAAAGGAAATCAAGGTCATCGGCTATCCGATCGCTCTTCGTCCGGGAATTACCTTTTCAAAAATGAACCGCAAGATCCTGTTCCAGGAGGCGAGGAATTTTTTGAAAATTTGGGTACGGTCGTAGTTCCTCTCCCCCCCCGGCCGTTGGATGGAGTTATCTCCGCCAACCACCCCTATACCTACCACAATTTCTATAGAGAATCCTCTTTGGAATCATCTTAGCTGGCGGCGAGAACGCCATCCAGCGGCGATTCGGTTAAGGGGTAAAGATTACATTTACATCATGACCATCGCAGAGTTCAATTCCACACTTAACCAAAATGATCCTCCAATTGGTCTTGATAAAATGTTGCTGGCGCTATGGTATGACGCGAAAGGTGACTGGAAAAAAAGTCATGAAATCGTGCAGGACATTGACACCAGGGAAGCTGCATTGATACATGCTTATTTACACCGAAAAGAAGGGGATACATGGAATGCAGATTATTGGTACCACCGGGCAGGCACCAAGCGAACTAATCATTCGATAGAAGAAGAATGGGCTCTGTTAGTTGACCGGTTCATCTCATAAATCTATATAAGTCAATGGATCACGCTAAATTTTCTTGAAGAATGCGATCCTCTTGCATTCCTGATATGGAGAAAGTAAATACCCGGCAAATAATCAATCAGTTCAATGCTAGCGGAATGTGCGATTAGTTCAAAACTTTCAACCGACTCTCCTCGTCCGTTTATGATTATTCCTTGATATGGTGAAATGCCAGCATCATCGATATGGATAGTAATAAAATTATCGGCTGGATTGGGGGACACACTAAAGACTATTGATCCAACCTCATTCACGCTTGTCAGGAATGCATCCACATCAATACAAAATCTATTGTTGAGCTGATCCGTTTCGGGAAGGCTGTCTGCCGGTAACACAGAAAGACAAAACGTGGATGGTGATTGCGTAATGCACCAAACTGAAAAATCACCGAGTGAAAAGTCCATCTGCGATCCCGGGTAGAAATTAAGGGAGTCGAAAGCCCATCGGTGAGACTCCCCGTGACAAATTGAACATCCGGACCCTGCCCCATACAGGACCGTCAGTGCCTGGATCGTATCCTGTCCTGTATTAACCAATGTCACTTCGACGTCTTTATATGGAATATTAAATCCCCAGGGGTCTGCAAATGGCTCGAAGCTATAGAAAACAGGTTGCTCTGTACTCACGGACACAAGAGATACATCTTTCTTTATTTCAAAATTGAACTGTCCAGCATCTGTAGTGTGAATAAAAATAGAAGCGCCTGTAGCACTGATATAGTTACCTCCGAGTGTTATGGTCTCATGGATGACCAGCATACTCTTCAACTGTATTCCCTCCGGCATGGAGATGGTATCGTGAGGTTGCAGAAGGTAATCCAATTGGATGATACCTCCATTTTTCCGGCCGATCCATACCCAATCGGCAGATGTAGTGACTAAATCAAAATTTGCGAAGACAGCTGAATGAACGGCCAGGTCAAGGTTCTTGTCCAGGATAACAAGAGAGCTGGACGTGGAAACGATGATCTGTGTATCACCGGAAATCGAAAGAGCCCTGATATCCCCCTCCAGGCTTGTAAAATCAACAACCTCAAATGCTTCATCCAGATAAAACAAATCATCCCCCGACGTAGCGTAATATCCGATTGGTGCCGGGATGACTGTATCATAGACCATATACGCAAGATTATGGGCTACTTCGTGGCCATCCAAGTCGAAGTAAAGCGTATCCGATTGATCACTGATCAGGCAAATGATATGACTGTCTACCAATGTAAGTTTATGCACAAAGAAATTAAAGATGAAATGCTCCATACTGACAGCCCAGATCACCTCCCCCTCCGCATTGAATCTTGCGAGGCTGGAATAAGGCGCATAATCGCAATCTCCCTGATTAATACCTAGCAAAACATCCCCGTTCTTCAGAGGAAGCATTTTGCAATCCACGCCGGCAAAGTTGAACTCAAGCCCTCCCAGAGACTCCGGAAAAAAGACAGGCTCTGTAATAGTTCCATCCGTTAACCTGTCTATGAAAAATAATTCCCGCGTACTTCCATGTTCGGATCCGATAAAACGGACGGTGCTATCAGGCATTGCATAGCTATCCAGGAAGGTATTGGGTGCGTGTGGGTTAGTCAGCTTGGTCTGTGCTAAAGAATTAGTAGCGATACCCACCAGGAGCATCACCAAAAAGTTAATTAATGCAAAATACTTCATCCTTACTGATTAGCCTTTACAATTCGTTGATAACCTACTATTCCTTCCTGATCGGTGAGCATCACAAGATAGATGCCAGGTGCATATCCATCAAGGGAGTATCCATGCTCAATTTCCTTAAACTGGTCAACTACATTGCCGGTTGCATCGTAAATGGTACAAATAAAATTATCCAGGATGGGCTGGTCTATATCAATATAGATCATATCGGACGCAGGATTTGGATAAACCAGCATCGCCTTATCCACAACTTGTTCGCTTGTTTCAAGTATAAAATCAAAACTCCGGCAGAATTGATCGTTCAGGTAATTGCCGTCAGCTTTTCTTTCAGGTGCTATTGTCGTCAAACAGATCTTAGGGTTAAGCTCATTTCCACAATGTGTAACAAAGGGGCTTAATTCGACTACCCCTCTAGTCCCCGGAGGCAATGATATACTATCGATAAACCAAAAGGGAAATTGGTAAAGACACCAATAACATTCAAGCGGGTCAAATCCCTGCAGAAAAAAATTAGTCACCGTGTCTGGCCCAAAATTTTCAATGGTTACTGTTAACGCTGGAATATGATATGCCCATCCTGGATTTGGTCCAGGCCAGTTGAAATATTCAACCAACACAGTATCCTTCATGGTGATGTCCGTAATTCCGATGTCTTGAGGAAGTGCAAAGTCTATATGATCCTCCTCATCCTGAAAGGCAAGAACACCCTGGCT
>DATHZY010000583.1:0-2788 GCA_035458325.1 Saprospiraceae bacterium
GATATTGAATACCACTTCCCTGAAATTTGAAAATGAACCTGCCAGGCATAAATTGCTTGATGTGCTAGGTGATTTAACCTTGCTTGGAAAGCCGATCAAGGGCAAGATTGTGGCACGTAAGCCAGGGCATACGGCCAACATTGAGTTTACCAAGTTACTCAAGCGGAAAATGATGGAGCAGCGCAAGCTTAAAGGCAGGCCCCGTATTGATCCGGATCAGCCGCCCTTGTTCGATATTGAATCCATCCGAAAGCTCCTTCCTCACAGATATCCTTTCCTTCTGGTAGACAAGATTGTGGAGATGACTGAAAATTATATCGTGGGGGTCAAGAACATAACTTTTAACGAGCCTTTCTTTCAGGGCCACTTTCCAGGCAATTCCATTTTTCCGGGCGTATTGCAAATTGAGGCGCTTGCCCAGGTTGGCGGGGTTTTTGTCTTATCAAAAGTTGAAGATCCGGAAAACTGGGGGACCTTATTACTTAAAATAGATAATACGAAGTTTAAATATAAAGTCAGTCCGGGAGATCAGCTGATACTAAAAATGGAATTGTTATCTGCCGTCAGGAGAGGAATCTGCCTGATGTATGGTACCGCCTATGTTGGTAGTAAATTGGTTTCCGAAAGTGAGTTAACAGCACAGATCGTGCGCAATCAACCTCCAAATGAATAACATTCATCGCAATGCAAAAATAGGACGTAATGTCCAGGTGGGACCCTTTACGACCATTGAAGAAGATGTGGTCATCGGAGATGGTTGTCGCATAGGCGCTAATGCCAGTATTCTCAACGGGACCCGGATGGGTAACAACTGTAACATTTTTCCAGGCGCAGTCGTTGGAGCTTCACCTCAGGATTTAAAATTCGAAGGTGAAAGTTCAACGCTCGAGATTGGTAATCATGTTACGATCCGTGAATATTGCACCATCAATCGGGGCACCAAGGCCAGTTTCAAAACATCTATTGGCGACCATTGCCTGTTGATGGCCTATGTGCATGTAGCCCATGATTGTATTGTTGGACCACATACTATACTTGCTAATAACGTCAATCTGGCTGGACACATCCATGTCGGACACCATGTGGTCATAGGCGGCTTAGTAGCTGTTCACCAGTTTGTCAAGATCGGTGATCATGTGATGGTCGGTGGCGGCTCCCTGGTTCGAAAGGATATTCCACCCTTTGTGAAAGCTGCACGTGAACCACTTTCTTTTGTTGGTGTAAATGTGACGGGATTGAAGCGAAGAGGATTCACACAAGATCAGATACATGCGATCCAGGATATTTACCGTGTGCTATTTGTCAGAGGGTACAACATCTCCCAGGCCGTTTCAGTCATTAAGGAAACGATTCCTGACAGGCCGGAGAAAGACCTCATCCTCGATTTTGTAGATCAGGCAGAGAGAGGCATCATGCGTGGTTTCAGGGCACATAATCCGGTCAATGGATCTGTCTATACAAAAGCTGAGTAAAGCTTTTAATCAAAGAACAGTATTTAAGGAGTTGACTTTTACTATAGAGTCAGGCTCGCGATTTGCCATTACAGGGCCAAACGGATCTGGTAAGTCAACGCTGTTGAAGATACTTTCAGGTGGATTGTTGCCTTCCGGCGGAAGCATTCAGTATTCACTGGATGGACAGCCCATATCGGATGATATTCTCTACCGGTATGTACATTTTGTTGCTCCGTATAATACAGTTATTGAAGAATTAAATTTACCGGAGTTATTTCGGTTGCATCATCAGCTTGGTTTATTGAAAGCCTACAGGCGTTATTCAGATTGGCAAGCAAGGCTTGAATATCCTTTCGATCCGGAACGCCAGATAAAAACGTTTTCATCCGGGATGAAGCAACGGATCAAGCTCGGTCTCGCCTTATTGGATGACAGGCCCTTGATCATGCTGGACGAACCAGGTTCCAATCTGGATGTGCAGGGCAAGGCATGGTTGTATCAGTTGCTCGATCAGTTGAATCCATCACAGACACTTATCATCGCATCTAATGAATCAGTGGAAATAGCCTATTGCACTTCCTCTATTAGTGTAGGCAATGCATAACCCTGATGTCCTCTAGGTTGAAAGCTTTTCATCCAGGTCCTTGAGGCGGGCTTGTATGGTTTTCAGGCGGGCTACAAGATCTGCCTGTTCAGACAAAGGTCCTTTTTCTTTTTTTAATTCCTGCTTGGCTCCTTCAAGTGTAAACCCCCTCTCTTTTACCAGGTTGTAGATGATTTGAATCTGTTGGATATTTTCCTTCGTAAAAAGACGGTCACCTTTCCTGTTTTTACGGGGCGTCAGAAAGGAAAATTCATTCTCCCAGTACCTTAAGAGGGAACGTGAGACGTCAAACATCTCAGAAACTTCACCTATGCTATAGTAAAGTTTGTCCAGGTTTTGGGTATCAATTGATTTCATTCTCCGTTGACGGTTTGATATCCGGATGATTTCTATTCATGCCAGAATCCTGCCGTTTTTTAATGCTTTAGTTAAGTAGCAACTATTTTTTAAAACTGAAATATAATGATAAATCTCTATAAGTCACACCTTACTAGCTCAAAATAAGGGTTTTCCATCAATCTGGCTACAAACTTTTGGGAAGTGAAGGAGCATAGGGCATAGAGCGCATAGAGCAAAGGGCAAGGAGCAGATCGAAGCACAGCGAAGAGCCAAGCAATAAAAACAGGAGAATTAAGGAAAGGTCCCACGTAAGTGGTAGGCGCATGACCTAAGTAGGAATCTATGTTAAGCATTGAGCTGCTCTATGCACTATGCTCTCTGCCCTTAGTCG
>DATHZY010000584.1:0-2550 GCA_035458325.1 Saprospiraceae bacterium
TTGATGCAGTTGAAGGTACTGCTGAAGTGCCCTTCCGGATCACGCTGATCCACAAAGCAATGTTGTGTCCAGTTGCCCATCATCATGATAAACCGGGCATAAATCACCGGAATGATAAAGATCATCAGGGTGGCCTTGAAATTGACAAAGCACATCGCCACACAAAATGCATAAAATGAAAATTCACCTAACGTAAATCTGGTGTAAACCTTTTTCTTCTTGCGATTGAAGAGATACATAAACGTATCTACAATACCCAGCAGTAAAAACCGGAACAGGTATTTCATAAAATCCCTGGGACTGTCGCGACGGAATTTCAGTGTGCTGCTCGCATCATCTTCCTGGTTGTTTTCAACGTGGTGCATGATGATATGGTGGGCAAAATATGTTTCCGGTGTATTGCCAAAGAAAGGTGCAACGATCCAGGTGGTGTACTTGTGCAACCACATATACCCCTTCTTGAACATGGGACGATGGCACATACAATGGAACATCAAGCCAAACCGGCCCTTAAAATAGGACTGCGACACATACGCGTAAGGAATGAACGCCAGCCACCAATAAATCCCTTGAAGCAATGGGGTAAACAAAAGGATAGCCCATGGGAATACGATCAGGTGTATACGGGTCAGCAAATGAACAAAAGGGAGATCCCTTTCATCATTGATGAACCTGAGCCAGAATTTTTCGTATGCGGTGAGGTTTGCTTTGGGTTGGTATTGGGGATCTGTAATCGTTCCTAATAACTTCATACTGTGCTTTAACCTTTTATGTGGTATAAAATTGCGCTATATAACCACCGAAGGTCAGATTTGACGCCGGAAAAATCCATATTCCGTGGCACAATCTAAGACATTTTCCTCTAATCAGAAGTTGGCGGCATCGTCAACCTCACTTTTCGGTGAAGCTAAAATTTTCAAACCACTTGTTTCCACCCAGCTATTTTATATATTTGGACTCCATTATAAATTTCTCCCGAGGTTTTTTTTGTTGAACGGTTTTATGAAATACGGGCTTACTATGCCTGCTACCCAAGCTCCGGGTACTTCCTGGTATTTTTTAACCAAATTCATCATAACAATGAAAAACCTATTATTTACCCTTATGCTGTTGACCTGGGCCACGATCTCCCTCCAGGCTCAAACGGACTACAAACAGTGGGAGACACACCGATTCGTAGCGAAGAGAGGCCATGAGGCTGATTTTGAAAAAGGCCTTGCCGAGCACAATAAAAAATTCCACAATGCGGCACCTTACAAAACGAGCATTTTTGAAATCAATACCGGCCCTAACACCGGTGCATACGAATTGGCGATGGGGCCAATGACCTTCACACAAATGGAAGGCCGCCCCGTAGGTAAGGATCATGATGCAGATTGGGCAAAAGTCATGGAGCATGTTGAATCTACCGGGGAGACTGTGTATTGGAGAGCTGATAAGGATATCTATTATGCACCTGCCGGATCAGAATCATTTTCCGCATTACGTTGGAGATACGTTACCCTTCAACCTGACCAGCGTGACCGTTTTAAAAGCCTGATGGAACAGGTAGAAAAAGTTTTTGAAACTAAAAAACCAGGCGCCGGATTTATGGCGTCTTGGAAATTTGGTGCGTCACAAGGACCACATGTCTGCACCGAATTGAGCATGCCCGGCATGAAGTATTTTGATCGCGAAGACACCTGGGTGAAAGATTTTGAAGAAGTGCACGGCGAAGGCTCCTATGATCGCTACCTCGAAGATCTGAACATGTGCGTAGACAGATCCAAGACGTACGATGAATTTGTCAAATTCAGAGCAGACCTGAGCAGTGACTATTAATCAGGCTGTTATCTAACAGCCACTTGATCATCAGCTTAAAAGCCGGAAGATATCTTCCGGCTTTTTTTATTCCTCCGCATTTAAAACTATTGCCCGCTCCTTGTGTTATACTGATTCATTCGCCCCTCTCCGGCAATTTTGCCGAACGCCACCAGCCTGAATATATTGTTCCTGCCTGGCGTATATTTTCTAACCACTTTAATCCGATCTCGTATGAGCAAGTCGTTCTTATTTTCTATTGCAGTCATGATAGGCATCATCGCTTTTCCATCCTGCAATGCAAGCAATCAAACCAAAGGGGCCGTCATTGGTGCAGGGTCAGGGGCCGCTGCAGGAGCAATCCTGGCTAAAGACAACAAAGCCGTAGCCATCATCCTGGGTGCCGCCATTGGCGGAGTCGCGGGAGGCCTTATTGGAACGTACATGGATGAACAAGCTGCGAAAATACAGGAGGATCTCGAAGGAGCTACAGTAGAACGTGTTGGAGAAGGCATCCTGATCACCTTTGACTCCGGCATCCTCTTCGACGTTGATTCCTATTCCTTAAAATCTGAAACCAGGAATAACCTGAGCAAACTTTCGGAAACCATGAAAAAATATGATGAAACGGAAATCAGGATACTCGGACACACGGATAATACAGGAACTGAAAAATATAATGCAGCGCTATCTAAAAAGAGAGCCGCCTCTGTCAATGACTATTTGGTTACCAAAGGGATAACACCTGCC
>DATHZY010000585.1:0-2001 GCA_035458325.1 Saprospiraceae bacterium
GTCCAAGCCCAAGAAAGGAGCTCAAAAGGCTTCATTTATAAGGGATCAGCGTATTCCAAAACTGATTGGATTGACGCTTGTACTACTAGGCGTTTTCGTCCTCGTGGCGGGAGTCTCGTATGTATTCACATGGAAAGAGGACCAGGATAAAATCCTCAACAACCCCTTCAGCGCGCTGGGTGAGGGTGACCTGATAATGGCCAACTGGCTCGGTCGACTGGGTGCAGTCACAGGTAATGCCCTGGTATACTGGGGCTTCGGTATTTCCTCACTCGTCATCCCGGTATTGGTGACCGGATTCGGACTACGCAAATTCCTCGGAGTCGGACTTCAGACCTGGTATACACGGGCAGGAAAATCCATATTGGCTATGGTCTATGTATCCATGCTGTTTGCCTTTATGTTTTCCTGGGCTCAATTCCCATGGGGAGGAGCGTTTGGAGAAAGCACTACCGCCTGGCTTTCCAATTTCATGGGCTTCTTTGGCGTGTTGATGTCCCTGCTCTTTATCCTGGCAGCGACCATCATCATTGAATTCAATCCGACCATCCAATGGAAAGGAGAATTTCTTTCCTTTCCAAAAATCACAATGCCTGAATGGAAGATGAGCCTGTCAGAGCTAGGCCTCGATATCTTCAAAAAGAAAAAGAAGGAATTGACTCCGGAAGAGGATACAGCAGAAACTGACACCGAAGAAGGCGAAGAGGAAGAAGAGGTTGAAGAAACCTTACAGCCAGGATTCCTCAACAGGTTCAGGAAAGCAAACCCTGCAACGGAAGAGGAATTAAGTGATGAGCCCGATACAGATGACATAGACGCACTTGAACTTGATCTCGAAGACTTTGAAGTAGAACCGAGGGATGCATCTGACGATGATCCTGAACTGGAAATCAATGGACTGCATGAAGGACCAGCCATCGCAGAAACATTTGCAGAGAGCCATGTCCCCCCAACCTTCAGTGGTGTGCAGGACAAGGTATTCTTAATGGATCAGGAAAGCAGTGAGCACAGTGAACCTTATGATCCAACATTAGATCTCTCTTCATTTGAGCCACCCGTACTTGAGTTATTGCATGAATATTCTGATGGTAACATTCAGATAGACAGAGCTGAAGTAGAAGCTAACAAGGACCAGATCATCGAGACATTGTTGAACTATAAAATTGAAATCACCAAGATCCGCGCGACCATTGGTCCTACGGTGACCTTGTATGAGATTATACCAAAGCCAGGCATACGGATTTCGAAAATTAAAAACCTTGAAGATGATATTGCCCTGAGCTTATCAGCGCTTGGCATCCGGATCATTGCACCGATACCTGGCAAGGGAACTATCGGGATCGAAGTACCGAATAAAAAGAAGCAAATCGTTTCGCTGAAAGAAGTACTTGCTTCAGACAAGTTTATCTCCGGCAAAATGGATCTGCCTATTGCCCTAGGTAAAACTATTTCAAACGAAGTTTTTGTAGCTGACCTCGCCAAGATGCCTCACCTGCTGATCGCGGGTGCTACCGGGCAAGGCAAATCAGTTGGTATCAACACGGTACTGATGTCGTTGCTCTACCGCAAGCATCCATCACAATTAAAGCTTGTGCTGATCGATCCAAAGAAAGTAGAACTCTTCCCGTATGCTAAACTGGCAAATCATTTCCTTGCCTTCTTACCGGATCAGAAAGAGCCTATTGTCACCGAAACCAAAAAGGTAATCTATACACTCAATTCATTGTGTATAGAAATGGATGACCGTTATGACCTGTTGAAAAAGGCACATGCGCGCAACCTGAAAGAATACAATGAAAAATTTATCAACCGCCATCTCAATCCGTTGAAGGGACACCGGTTTATGCCGTTCATCGTCCTGGTCATTGATGAGTTTGCTGACCTGATCATGACGGCGGGCAAAGAAGTGGAGTTACCGATTTCACGATTAGCCCAGCTGGCACGTGCGGTAGGTATTCACTTAATCATTGCAACACAACGACCATCTGTCAATATCATTAC
>DATHZY010000586.1:0-7219 GCA_035458325.1 Saprospiraceae bacterium
GGCATCATTCAGTTTGTCAGATATGGAGAATACAGACGTCAGGGCATGGGTATGGTACAGCATTTCATTACACTCCGGGTAGAGGTCAAGGATGAATGTTCTGAGATCCATGAAGAGATCGATCAGTGGTTGATCCTTAAAATCTAACAGGGTATGAAAATCAGGATGCAGTGGTCTTGAAGGGTTCATCGAACATGATTTTATGTCGGGATGGTAAATATAGGCATACCAGCGCTGCACATAAAAATGTCCTGGCTTACAGCCCTATACCATAAGGGATATGTTGGCTATCACGATGAGCCAGAGGATATAGCATAGTACTAACAACCTGTTGGCATAACCACTTACAGCGATGACGCCCTCGGGAATTTTCTCTAGCGGGGGTGCGTCTTTATTCATCGGGATACCTGCTTTCCTGAGGCCGGAAAACAAAATGCCCATCGCTGCTGCCATGAGGATGAGGCTGATCCAGGTCGCATGTGACGCAAGGATGATGGTAGCTGAGTGGTTGTCCCATCCTTCCAGTTTTATTAAACCATATCCCAGCATCAAAGCAGCCACCGGCAGGGCAGGCACTCCCAGCAGGAATGCCAGCCCGTGGTGTTTGTGTTTGACGTCAAACAAGCCGCCCATGATTTCACCAATCCCGGAAATAAACAGGAATACAATTCCAACCTTAGCCAGTGGGCTCGTGACAGCATCCCAAAGGAGTATGGACAGGCAAATGGAACTCAGGCCCCATAGCAGGAAAAAGGAAGTAATGAGCCATTTGTGTTTTCCAAGCGCGTATTCACTGATCATGCGCCAGCCAGGCTTGAACTCGGGGCTGACAAAGTGAAGTAGCAGCAAGCAAAGCAAGGAAAGTATTCCGGTGGTTATCGTCAGGATGGCGAAGGCTTCCATGGTATCAGATTTTGTTTTGGTCAAGTAATGCCTGCAATTGTTCAAGACAAATCGTAATGCCTTGCTCAAAGCCCATGTCAATGATCTTCTGCACATCTTCTTCCATCGCATATGTCATCTTGAATTCAACCAAGGTGCCTTCAGATGTTTCAGTAAAGACCATTCGTCCCTTAGAGACGGGTAAGCTGGCATTTATATTTCCGTTTTCATCACAGAAGACATCTTCCATTTCAAAATACGCGTGAGGCTTGATCGTGATGTAATTCATCCGGCCCCAGTGTCTCTCACCTTCAGGGCCCACCATGGCATAGAGCCAATACCCACCTGGTTTGAAATCGATCGACTTGGTTTCAGCACGCCAGGGTGCCGGGCCCCACCATTGGTCTAGGTATTCACTTTCGGTGTAGGCACGCCATACATTGTCCAGTGGCGCATTGAGCACGCGGGATACAAGAATGGACTTTTCCTGTAGGTTTTTAATCACCAGGGTTTTGTGGTTTGTTGTCATTTTTTAATGTTTTTCATGTTTGATAATACATTGTCTAGTTGACGGAATTTTGATTCCCACATCCGTCGGAAGGGTTCTATAAAGTCAGCTACTTCTTTCATGCTTTCAGGATTGAGGTGATAGTAAATCTCGCGCCCAGCCTGTTCTTGTTTGACCAACTGGCACTCTGTCAGTATGCGGAGATGCTTGGAGACCGCCTGGCGTGTCGTGTCAAAATGCTCAGCAAGGGCATTTGGGGTCATCGCCTGCAGGGCAATCAGGCCAATGATAGCCCTGCGCGTGGGGTCAGCTATGGCCTGGAATACATCTCTTCTCATTTCCTTATGGACATTGTTGTGAAACTAATCGGTTGCAAATATATACGCAACTGATCGGTTTCGCAAGTATTTTTTAAAATATTTTTTCAGGCTACCACTTTTCTCACTTTCCCACGCTCTTCCCGCTGCCCTTATGGGGCGAGATCTACGCTGCGCTCCGATACGCTTCTCACTCTCTCACTCTCTCACTCTCTTACTCTCTCACTCTCTTACTCTCTTACAACCTTAGGGTATTCTCCTTCGTTTAACCACCTCTAACCATTAACTTTAACCCATTATGAGCACATCAACCAATCTCCAATCCAAAACCGCACTCATCACAGGCGGATCGAAGGGTATAGGCCTCGGAATAGCAGAAGCAATGGCCAGGCAGCATATGAAAGTCGCGATCACCAGCCGGCACTTTGATGAAGCCCAGGCCGCTGCCAAACATCTGATCAGCCTCGGAGCGGAATCCGCTCTCGCCATAGAATGCGATGTCAGGGACTATGATGCCCAGCAAAATGCCGTCAGAGAGGTACTCGCAGATTGGGGCCAACTCGATGTTGTGATTGCCAATGCAGGTGTTGGTTATTTTGCCCCAATTGACAAGATGTCCCAGGAGCAGTGGCATGAGATCATCGATATCAACCTCACCGGTGCCTTTTATACACTACAAGCTTCAGTCGAGGCACTCAAAGCCAGCAAAGGGTATCTCATCACCCTCGCGAGCCTTGCCGGTACCAACTTCTTCGCCAATGGCGCGGCATACAATGCCAGTAAATTTGGTCTGGTCGGTTTCACACAGGCTGCCATGCTTGACCTTAGGCCTTATGGCATCAAGGTATCTACCATTATGCCTGGTTCAGTCGCTACACATTTCAATGGCCACGTGCCTGATGAAAAAGACGGTTGGAAGATCCAGCCGGAAGATATCGGCCAGATCGTCATTGATCTCCTGAAGATGAATCCACGCACCCTGCCGAGTAAGATAGAAGTAAGGCCATCACTACCAGGATAATCTGAGATAGCAGCTCCTCTATTAGCGTTTGAATTTTGAATTGATGAGCCGCTTAAATTGAAGGCTCTTGCTTCCGAAATTGATGAGTAGTCCGATCTCCAGATTATACGCTTCAAGATAATTAATTCCTTGTGCGAGATGAGCGTCATCCATCGCACTGACCGCCTTCAACTCGACAGATATTGGGTCTACTAGAAAATCCACTCTTCGGGTATGTATTTGCCTGCCTTTGTAATACACCGGCATAACAAATTCTCTCGCAAACGGAATTCCTTGTATTTGCATTTCAATAGCCATTGCTTTTTGATACACAAGCTCCTGAAATCCATTCCCCAGAATCTTATGCACTTCCATAGCACAGCCAATTATCCTGCCTGTCAATTCAGTGTACTTAAAATCTTCATACATATTATTTTGTTTTCAATGGTGACTATCTCCTGCCCTGGTGAGGCTATCTATATACTAAATTGCGGTACTTGGGGCGACAAAAGCAAATTTATTTTTACATCTCTTTCAATACATAATAATCCGCCTCATTAAGTTTAATCTGTGATATACCTAATCTGCTTCATCTGCGTAATCTGCTTAAATCTGCGTTAAAGACAAGAAGGGGTATAAAACCGTGCCCTCTAATTAATTCTGTCCTACACTTAATCTGCTTCATCTGCGAAATCTGCGGTAAAGACAAGAAGGGGTAAAAAGCCGTGCCCTCAAGCTAATACACTCCCCCTATCCATATCTTATTCTTACCTTCCCTCAATAATTAATGATCATCGTATGCCCCTAAAATCTTTAGCTCCTGTATTTGTAATTCTGTTTTGCTTTATATCCGTGGGTTCCGCTCAGGATATAATTACATTCAGGAAAACTTTTGGAGATAGCCGTCATGATTTTGGCCATTCGGTACAGCAGACAACGGATGGAGGATTTATTTTGTTTGGCCTAACGACGAACGACTCCATTTTTAATTATGATCTGTATCTCATTAAAACCGATTTCAAAGGGGAAAAGCAATGGGAGAAAAAATTTGGCGATGAATCCTTTCAGGTTGGTAGTTGCGTGCAACAGACGACAGATGGAGGTTATATATTATGCGGCGCAGACAATGGATACGGTAATGATTCCCTGACCCTCATCAAGACAGATGCATCAGGAAATCCTCAATGGAAACATAAATACCGGATGTCAGTGGATCGTACAGTGGGTCGGTATGTGCAACAAACACAAGATGGGGGATTTATTATCGCCGGTTATATGGGAGATGCCCCTTCCTCATTTGCCTATATTATCAAAACTGATGCTACAGGAACGCTTGAGTGGAGCAAGTCTTACGGAGGTGGTAAGGAAATCGCAACCTGCATACAACAAACCGGGGACAGTGGATATCTGGTGATCGGACAAACCGGCAGCTATGGTCATGGTAGTATAGATATGTATGTCCTCCGATTGAACAGTTTAGGGGACACCCTATGGACGAAGACCTACGGAACAGAAGACTATGAGCATGGCTTTTCCCTTGATATTACATCCGATGGAGGTTTTGTCGCACTTGGATACAATAATAACAGGAACGGTGATTTGTACCTTGTCAAAGCGGATGAATTTGGAAATGAATTGTGGACTAAGTCTTATGGCGGAGATTCACAGGATGATGGTCATAGCGTGGAGCAGACAACAGATGGTGGATATTTTCTTGCTGGAAGAAAATCAAATGGATCGAATCAGCCTGTTGATATGTATGTCGTAAAAACCGATCCTGAAGGTGAGGTCATTTGGGATGCCGTCTATCCACAGGGTTTGATCAGTGAAGCAAGTTCGGCACAGCAGACTTCGGATGGTGGATACATTATACTAGGTTCCACGACGAGTATTATTGATCAGACGTCTACAAGTGATATGTACCTGGTAAAGATTGATTCTGTTGGTAATACTTCTGGTATCATTAGCCCTGCTCAGGATATAGCGATTACCATTTGTCCAAATCCTTTTTTCGAAACAGTCTACATTAAGTTTGATCAACCACTCGGAGTCCTATACAACTTGCTACTCTACGATGCACTCGGCAAAGAAATACGAGATGAGTCCGGAGAGTTGTATCAGGAAATTGAAATAAATAGGGGAGACCTGAGTGCCGGAATGTATTTTTTTACAATTCTCTCCGGAGGAAAGGTGATTGGAAAAGGTAAAATTATTGCCATTTAGGCCGGTTTTATCTCAATCTTTTCCACTTTTGAGTTTCTCATTGATGTAGGCTGTTATTGCAGCAACACTTGCCACTGGGTCTGTATGAATGGAACCCTCATCTACGAGGTCGGGTATCAAGTTGATATTTTTCATCATATCTTTTGGTTGGGTCTGCAGGCCGAGGAGAAACACCTGGATCTTTTTTTGTTCCAGATGAAGAACGATATTCTCCATTGTATATAGCCCTGATTGATCAATGTAGGGTACTAACCTCATATCGATCAGCAATACTTTACTTGTGGAGGATATCTGCTGGCTGAGGACATGGAAGTAATCATTATTGCCAAAGAAAAGAGGGCCGTTGATTTGTTTAATGCTTACATATTTTTGGATCTCCTCAGGGATGGCATAAGCATCATGCAATGCGCCGGATACTTCTTCATCGCCGTCGATCGTTGAGACGGATTGTTCTTGTGAGATATCTCCCACTCGTTTCATAAAAAGAACTGAAGAAATAATCATACCCGCTGCTACCGCTTGCAGAAGATCTACAAAAACCGTTAGTACTAATACAATGATCATGACCACTGCATCTACCCGCGTTACTTTACGGAGATGTTTAATGCCACGCGTATCAATGATGCCGATTCCCACCGTGATCAGAATCCCAGACAACACAGGGAGTGGAATTTGAGAAGCAAATTTTCCTAATCCAAGAAGGATGAGCAGTAGCACGAGCCCATGGATGACGCCGGAGACTTTTGATTTGCCGCCAGCGCGTATATTGACCAGGGTACGCATAGTGGCTCCGGCACCGGGTATGCCGCCAATCAAAGCTGAGCCCATATTCCCTATTCCTTGACCGATAAGTTCCTTATTTGAATTATGTGTTGTCCGTGTAATATTGTCCGCAACGACAGAAGTCAACAGCGAATCAATCGTGCCCAAGGCCGCCAATGTAAGTGCCGAAAGAATGATCATGTCCAGTCTCCCGAATGCAGAAAATAATTCCAGCCGTATCGCCGGCAATCCTGAAGGAATATCACCTATGATACGCACATCCATTGGGATAAAAATGGGAATGAGCGACACTATAATCAATGCCACCAATACACTGGGAATCGCCTTGGTAATTTTGGGGAATAAATAGATGATGGCAATAGAAAGTGCTGCCAACAACAATGCATAGAAATTGATATCGCTGAGGGGTGTGCCAAGGTTTTTAAAAATGTCAATGATGTTTCCCGGCGAAATATGCCCAAGCATAGGAAACAATTGCAGGACAATAATGATGACACCAATCCCCGTCATAAATCCGGAGACCACAGGGTAGGGGATATATTTGATATATTTTCCAGCACCGGTAAGCCCCAGTAAGATCTGAAAGAAGCCAGCCAACATAAAGCACAAGAGAATAGATGGCAAGGCGGATGCCAGATCGCCCTTTAAAGCGATCAGGGATGCGATGACAGCGGCGGAAACGACAGTCATCGGACCGGTAGGCCCACTGATTTGTGTAGCAGTGCCACCGAAAAAAGCAGCGAGAATTCCGACAGCAATGGCACCATACAATCCTGCTGCGGCACCAAGCCCCGATTGCACTCCAAAAGCCAGCGCAAGCGGCAACGCTACAATCCCTGCTGTGATCCCCCCAAAAATATCTCCCGGATGTAAAGTTATTCCCTTCATAAGTTAGTGTATTGATATATTATAAATATGCCTTTCCCGCCACGGAAAAATTAAAATAGTTAATACTCCTGCTCAACTCTATCGGCGAATCAAATGGACTGCAGCAGAAAATTTCGTGTAATAGGCTTATAAGATGCATTATCGACTCTTAAAGAGTCATCAAGCCAGGTATCGCATAGGATACTGCTTCGTTCTAAAGCATGTAAATATACTATTCAACAGGAGATTTCTTTTTTTGTTTGCCATAATGTCTTCTATCCGGTGGAGAAGTCATCCCTATTCGTTATCTGCTTTAACCTGCGCATAACCTCACCTTTGCCCGGAGAATAGTATCTTTTACGCATAATTCGCGAAGCTATGATCGGGTCATTTAATCACTCAAGATGGATATTGTTGTCCCGTTGCCTGATAACAGTATTACTGTTCATCTTTGTTTTCCAGGCAAATGCCCAGCAGCGGGTAACCGTCAACCTGCAATCCAATTGGCGATTTTTCCAGGGCCCCAATCATGCCGCGCATCAGAAGGATTTTGATGATTCAAAATGGCAATCCGTCACGATCCCTCATGACTGGGCTATCGCCGGCCCCTTTATTCCAGAAGGCGACGGCAATACCGCA
>DATHZY010000587.1:0-4843 GCA_035458325.1 Saprospiraceae bacterium
ATGGGTGTTGGTCAGGCATGGGTGGAACTCAGAAAAACCCTTGTTTAAATGGGGAGCAGTCGCCTTGATTGTTTTGATCGCCGGTGCTTATACATTTAAAACGTACACCCGCATTCCGGCCTGGAAAAACGCACTCAGTCTCAATGGGTCAGCAGCCATCGTGTCGCCAAACAGCGCCAGGAGTAATTGTTTTATGGCAACGGCATTATATGAATTGGGACGGGATACGTCAGATGTCGAAGAGAAGCGGAGAATATTTGAGGAGGCTGAGTTTTATGCCGACAGATCATTGAAGATATATCCGGAATACCTGAGTGCTAATCAAATCAAATCCGGTCTCGTTGCTGAACGCTACCTGGTCCACAAGAATCTTCCGCAATTGTTGTCTGAATTTACTACCATCCTCATGGCCAGGCCGCAGGTAGAATATGTTCAGCAATTTATGGAATACCTCAATGGACGAGAAGATCATCAGCGGCTGGTAGATTTTTATTACAAGACCGGCTATGAATTGTTTTCCAAACAAAGAGGCTTACACCCGATGGCCATCACGTACCTCAAACTCGGCGAACAAATCGCCCCAAATGATCCTCGTATTTTGTTCGGCCTTGGTAAGGCTTTCTATAATGGAGGTGACCAGGTTCAAGGCACCAATTATCTGGAAAGAGCCTATGCCATCAATCCTGCCCTTCGCGGCGCAGACTAAAAGATGTCAATTTTAAAGCGAGGCACCAATCATCAGGATGATTGATGCCTCGCTTTAAAATTATTAACCCCTCCAACTTTTCATTTTTCATTTTTCGTTTTTCATTTTTCATTTTTCGTTTTTCACTTTTCACTTTTCACTTTTCACTTAATTTCCCTATTTTCGGACTACCAGATGAAAACCAGGAAAACAAAACTGGAGGAGATCGCATTCACCATGATCCCCCTTGTCGGGCCTGTGCTAGGCCGTCAGCTTATATCCTATTGCGGGAGTATTGAGTCGGTGTTTGCTGAAAGTAAACGACATCTCAAGTCGATTCCGGGTATCGGAGAAGAAATCGCATCGCAGATTTCGAACACCAGGCACGTCTTTGATGCAGCTGAAGCAGAACTTATGACGATGGAAAAAGAAGGAATCGAGTACCTCTTTTACCTTGACAAGAACTACCCTGCGAGGTTGTATCATCTTCCTGATGCTCCTTTGCTCATTTACACCAAGGGCAATGTCAATCTGCATATGGAAAGATGTGTAGCGATCATTGGCACGCGAAAACCAACTCCGTACGGAAAAAGTGTAACTGAAGAGATGATTGAAACCCTGGCCACTTGTGACATCACGATGGTCAGTGGACTTGCCTATGGGATTGATATTACAGCACACAAGAGTTGCCTCAAGCATGGTATCCCTACCATTGGGGTGATGGGTAGTGGCATGGGCAATATTTATCCGGATAGCCACCTCCCCGCGGTTGAGAAAATGATGGAAAAGGGGGGAATCATCACTGAATTCACGTATGATACAGGCCCGGATGCTGTCAATTTCCCGATGCGAAACCGTATAGTGGCTGGCTTATGCGATGTATTAGTGGTCATTGAATCGGGAATCAAGGGTGGCTCAATGATCACCGCTACGCTGGCCAATGACTATAACAAGGATGTCGCGGCAGTGCCGGGGAGAAAGACCGATAAAAGCTCAGCAGGGTGTAACCACCTGATTCGCAACCAGCAAGCACATCTCGTAGAGACCGGTGAGGACCTCATAGACCTCATGTCATGGAATAAAAAAACGAAGCAGCAGAACTTTCAGACCGATTTGTTTACAGAAATGACAGATGAGGAACAAAAAATTTACAGCCTGATCGTTGGGGAGAGGGAGAAAGATATTGATACCTTAGCCTATCAATCTAAATCGACCCCCGGTGAACTCGCAGCCATCCTTCTTACCCTTGAATTTAAAGGCGCCATCAAATCGCTTCCGGGAAAAAAATTCATGGCCATTGGATAGTCGTTTATCGTTGGCTTTCTATGCCATACTCCTGATGCTGTTTGGTTCATGTACGGCCACCCGGGAAACCACCGTGCCTCCACCCTCCGGCCCCCTGGTGGAATTAGCTAAACCGATGAATGTCATCTTCCTCATTGGAGACGGGATGGGCCTCCCCCAGATTACCGGCGCGATGTACATGAATAATAATGTCTCTGTTTTCGAACGCTTCAAAAATATTGGTTTTCATAAATCAAGTGCCTCTGACAATCTGGTGACTGATAGTGCAGCAGGAGCTACAGCATTAGCTTCAGGTATAAAAACCTACAATGGAGCGATCGGTGTCAATCCCCGTAAAGAACCTGTGCCAACGCTATTGGAAATGGCAGAGCAAAAACAAATGGCTACAGGACTTGTTGCCAGCAGTTCCATCACACATGCCACCCCTGCTGCATTCATTGCCCATGTAGGCAGCAGGACAGAAATGGAAGCTATCGCTGCTGATTTCCTGGATACTCCCCTTGATCTTTTTATCGGGGGCGGTATGGATTATTTTTCCCGCAGGAAAACGGATGAAAGAAATCTTGTTGAGGAACTCACGGCAAAGGGATACAGGATTACAAACTTTCTGAACCAGGATATTCAACAACTCGATATCACTACGGATAAGAATATTGGATACTTCACGGCGAATGGGGAACCCCTGCCGGTTTCCCAGGGAAGAGATTACCTTCTCCCAGCCACCTCCAAAGCCATAGATTTTCTTGATGAACGCTCTCCTAATGGATTTTTCCTGATGATCGAAGGCGCGCAGATCGATTGGGGTGGCCACGCCAATGATGCTAATTATGTCGTGAAGGAAATGCATGAATTTGAAAAGATCGTTGCCGCTGCCCTGGATTTCGCAGCTCGTGATCAATCAACACTGGTCATCGTCACCGGTGATCATGAGACGGGAGGCTTTGCCGTTCAGCCAGGTTCTAAACTGAATGACATACAAGTAGCCTTTACGACTAAAAGCCATACTGCATTGATGATTCCTGTTTTTGCTGAAGGCCCGGGAGCTGAAGCATTCCGTGGCATCTATGAAAATACGGCTGTATTCGATAAGATCAAGGCAGCTCTTGATTTGAAATAACTATTTTTTCCCCACCGGGACCTCTCGTTTTCCACCTATATGAGTAATTCGTTTCGTACCGCTTTTTTACGCCACGTGGGACAGACCTCCCCGGAACCAGACGGATTTGAAGTGAGCCGTGGTGAAGGGATATTTCTCTTCGATCTGGAAGGAAATCCATTTATCGATTGCATTTCAGGCATTGCCGTTTCATCCCTCGGCCATGGACATCCCCGCATCAAGGAGGCCATCAGGAAGCAACTGGACCTGCATCTCCATACCATGGTGTATGGTGAACATGTGCAAGTGCCTCAGGTAGCCCTCGCAGAAAGGTTAGCGCAGTTGTTACCCGCTGAATTGAATTGCACTTTCTTTACAAGTTCCGGCACCGAGGCGGTAGAAGGCGCACTGAAAGTTGCAAGAAAATATACATCCAGATACGAGATCATTGCATGCCGCCATGCGTATCATGGAAGTACTGCAGGCGCTGAAAGTCTGAGAAGTGATTTAGCACATATTGCCGGCGCCAGGCCACTGGTGCCAGGCGTGAAGCATATCGATTTTAACGACTTTGATGATCTTGAAAAGATTACCGATCAGACGGCTGCCATCATCATTGAACCTGTCCAGGGCGAAGCAGGAGTCATTGTTCCATCAGCGGGATATCTCCATGCCGTAAGGACACGCTGCCATGAAACAGGCACGCTGTTGATTCTTGATGAGATACAGACCGGCATGGGCAGGACCGGCACTATGTGGGCATTCCAACAGGAAGAAGTTATACCTGATATACTTTTGCTGGCAAAAGCTTTTGGTGGTGGCTTGCCATTAGGAGCCTTTATCTCCAGCCAGGAAATAATGCAGGTGTTATCACATGATCCAATCCTGGGGCATCTGACCACGTTTGGTGGTCATCCGTTGAGCTGTGCTGCCGGGCTGGAAGCCATCAATATTCTTGTTGAAAATAATTTGCCGGCAAGAACCATTTTGTTTGAAAAGATTATCAGAGATAAGGTGGAACATCATCCGGCGTTACGCGAAGTACGCGGGCGTGGCTTGATGCTGGCAATGGAATTAAAAAATCAGGGAAATCTTTTTCCGGCCGTCAAGGCTTGTCGAAAAGAAGGCTTGCTGGTGGATTGGTTTTTATTCAATGACCGGTCATTACGGCTTGCACCTCCACTGATCATTAGCGAAGAACAAGTGAATTTAGTTTGCGCTAAACTGACCAGGGCTTTAGACTCCTTATAACTCCTTTCTCAATCTTGCTACAGGTATATTGAGTTGTTCACGGTATTTGGCCACCGTGCGACGAGCGATGCTATATCCTTTTTTCTCCAGCATTTGCCGTAGTTTTTCATCAGAGAGCGGTTTGCGTTTGCTTTCACCTGAGATGATTTCAGCAAGGATCGACTTCACCTCCTGCGTAGACACTTCATCACCTTCTGTATTGACGATGGATTCGGAAAAGAAATCCTTGAGTCGCTTGGTACCAAACTCTGTCTGTACAAACTTGCTGCTCGCTACACGGGAGACCGTGGAAATATCAAGACCAGTGATCTCCGCAATATCGCGAAGGATCATGGGTTTCAGTTTAGTGGAATCCCCCGTGAGGAAAAATTCCTTTTGAAACTGCATGATTGCATACATTGTCTGCTTGAGCGTATTCTGGCGCTGCTTGATGGCATCGATAAACCATTTTGCAGAATCTATTTTCTGCTTGATAAAAATGATCGCCTCTTTATTTTCCTTCTTGA
>DATHZY010000588.1:0-5655 GCA_035458325.1 Saprospiraceae bacterium
GTGCGCATCGGACGCGAAGCAGATATCATCGTAGCTGTCATCGGCGAAAATAAAGACATGAGCGGCGAAGCATCGTCAAGAGCGCATATCACGATCCCAGGTATGCAGGAGCAGTTTATCAAGGCATTGGTCGCAACCGGAAAACCTGTCGTCGTCGTGTTGATGAACGGCAGACCACTGACATTCCCATGGATTTCTGAAAATGCAGCAGCTATCGTCGAAGCATGGTGGCTTGGTTCACGCGGTGGACCAGCTATCGGTGATGTGCTCTATGGTGATTATAATCCATCAGGTAAGCTGACGATGACCTTCCCGAGAGATATCGGCCAGGTTCCGATTTATTACAATATCAAGAACACCGGCCGTCCTTATGATCCCAATACTAAATGGAATTCGAGATACCAGGATATCGTCAATTCGCCACAGTATCCATTTGGTTATGGATTGAGTTATACCACGTTCGCTTATGATTCTATGATGGTCACTCGTAAGGATTATACATTCAGTGATACCATCATCGCTACAGTCAATGTAAAAAACACCGGTTCTGTTGCCGGCGAAGAGATTGTACAATGCTATGTACGCGACCTGGTCGGTAGCGTCACGAGGCCTTTGAAGGAACTCAAGGGCTTTGAGAAAATAAAACTGGCGCCGGGCGAGAGTAAAAAGGTTACATTTAAACTGACCAGTAAAGACCTTGCCTTTTATACGGCCGATATGACCTTCAAAGCCGAACCAGGCGCCTTTTGGGTGATGGTTGGTCCGGATTCAGAGCGGTTACAGAAAAAGGAAATCCGCCTGGTGCAGTAAATCCCGATGACAGGTTGTAAACCATGTTAGCTTCTAATAAGTAAAATGAACCAGATGCAAATGAAAACTTTACGAATCCTCCTCTATTCGCTGTTGTGGCTTCCTTTTACCTCTATGGCCCAGTCCTCGGTGTCTGGATTGGTGCTTGACGCCACCACCAATGAACCATTGATCGGTGTCACCATCCTGGAGGCGCAGACAGACCATGGTACACTCACAGACCTCGATGGCCGTTTTGTCTTTACGGTCAGCAGCGCAGACCCGACCTTGATATTCAGATACACCGGTTATACCACCGTGGAGATAAAACTTGATGGCCGCGATCAACTCGAAGTACGGATGGCTGAAGAAGCCACCCTGTTTGACCAGATCGTTGTAGTAGGTTACGGTACACAGAAAAAAAGTGACCTGACCGGTGCGGTGTCCTCCGTCAAAGGAAAAGATATCGCCAGGATTCCAACAGCCAATGTAGAGCAAGCGCTTCAGGGAAAAGTTTCCGGTGTGTATGTTGCTCCTGCTTCAGGCACACCAGGTGCGGGTGCAGTCATACGCATACGTGGCACAGGTACGCTCAACAATGCCAACCCGCTCTATGTCATCGATGGGATGATCACCTATGATGCTTCCAATGTCAATCCGGAAGATGTAGAAAGTATCGAAGTACTCAAGGATGCATCGGCCGCAGCGATCTATGGCAGCCGGGGTGCTAATGGCGTCATCCTGATCACCACTAAGGGTGGAAAAACCAGGGACAAGGCCAGCATTACTGCATCAGGATATTATGGTGTACAACAAGTCACTAAACAAATAGACCTGCTCAATGCAGCTGAGTTTGCCTCCGCCTACAATGATTTGCGTGGACAGCAATTTTTTCCAAACCCGGATTCACTCGGTGAAGGAACAAACTGGCAGGATGAAATATTCAGGATGGCACCGATCTCCAATGTCTCCCTTTCTGCCAATGGTGGATCAGAACAATATCAGTTTAATTTCAGCGCCAACTATTTTTCTCAGGATGGTATCATTGAAAATTCACATTATGACAGGCTGACCTTCCGGATCAATGGTGAGTACAAGCTGAATTCATTTATGACCATCGGGCACAATCTTTCCAATTCGAGTACAAGAGAGGACGTGGCTCCCGGCGTTGTCAACACGGCATATCGCATGCCTCCGGTGTATGCCCCCAGGGATTCAACGGGTGATTTTTCAGACCCCACATTTTTTGGCTTAGCTATTGCCAACCCTGCTGCCGATCTGTATTATAAAAGCGACAACCATATTACAGGTTCGAGACTGTTCGGCAATCTCTATGGTGAAATCAAGTTCCTGAAAAATTTCAAGTTCAGGACCAATTTCGGAATTGATAAAATCAGCTGGCAGACAGAATACTTTGAGCCAAAGTTTGAAGTCAGCGCATCACAACTCAATTTAAATGACCGGTTAAGTGTTTCGAACGGAACAGATGGGAAACCGAACAGGAACGATTGGATCTGGGAACAAACAGTGACCTATGACCATACCTGGAATGAGCACCACATCACGGCCCTGGGTGGTTATACCGCTGAAGAACGTAATGGAATATGGCTCGGGGGCAGTCGCGAAAATTTTCCAGGCACTGCAGATGAGATACTCTATCTCTCCGCCGGCAATGATACCACGCAGATGAATTTTCAAGGTGCAAACGATGAAGCGCTCACCTCTTTACTCTTTAGAGTCAACTATACGTTCAAAAATAAATACCTGCTCACGGTCAGCATGCGTAGCGATAAATCCAGTCGCTTTACTAAAGCCAACCGGACCGGTAACTTCCCATCTGCAAGTATCGGATGGAATATGACGGATGAATCTTTTATACAAGGGCTTGACTTTCTGGATCGGTTAAAGGTGAGAGCAAGTTATGGTGTGCTTGGTAACCAGGCATCTGCCTCAGGCTATCCTTCAACAGGTGCAGTGTCCAGTGCCCTCTATGGAATATTCGGACCTGATGAAAGCCTTAACCAGGGAGCTACACTACTATCCCTCTCCAATGCTAACCTGCAGTGGGAGACTTCAAGACAGACAGACATCGGTGTAGAATTAGGATTTTTTGATGGCAGGCTCGCGATGGAAGTCGATTGGTACAATCGGGAGACCTATGACATCATAGCTGCGGTACCTATTCCGGACTATGTGGGATCACAGGCAGATCCTGTAGTTAATACTGCACAAGTCAATAACCAGGGCTGGGATATCAGCGCAAACTGGAGGCAAGGAGGAACTGTCGCGTACAATTTCGGTGTGATCGTTTCGCCGGTGACCAATACAGTGGAGAAACTCGCTGAAGGCCGTAGTGAAATCTTCGCAGCGTTCCTGCAGGGTGAGCCAGCAAGTCATACGATAGTGGGTCTTCCGATCGGTTCATTTTACGGTTATAAGGTCGGAGGCATCTTCCAGACGCAGGAGGAAATTGATGGTAGTCCGACCCTCGGTGGTGAAAAGCCTGGTGACATCAGATATGTGGATACCAACCTGGATGGGATCTTAAACGGCGATGACCGCGTCTATCTCGGTAGCCCGATTCCAACAATTACGTACAGCTTCACTGCAGGTGTTGAATGGAATGGCTTTGATTTCAATGCAGATGTCCTCGGCGCAGGTGGTCACTATGTATTCAACGCGAAAGAAACCTTCCGTTTCAGTGTATATAATTGGGAACAACATGTGGAAGATCGTTGGACCCTGGAAAACCCTTCCCAGACTGAACCTCGTATAACCAATGGTGGACACAACTACAAAGTGAGTGACAGGTTTGTTGAAAAGGGCGATTTCATCCGTCTGAGGAGCCTCAGCCTGGGATATACGTTACCGACCAGTGTTTCGTCAAAGGCGAAAATTGACCGGATGAGAGTGTATGTGACAGGTACCAACATATGGACGAGCCAGGAATACAGTGGGTATTCGCCTGAGTTTCCGAATGCCGGAAACACGTACGAAGTGGGATTTGATTTTGGTGGCTACCCGATTGCAAAATCATGGCAGGCCGGCATTGAAATCCAGTTTTAATATCTAATCACCAGATTAAAATCAGCGATCATGAAAAATATAACACGATCCATCGACATAAAGATGAATACCGGCTGGAGCTATATGTTAGCACTCCTGGTCATCACCATGGTGAGTTGCAGTGAAGACTTCCTGGAAAGGAAGCCGAAGGGCCAGCTCACGTATGATACCTTTTTTGAAACACCAGATCATGCTGTATGGGCAACGAACGCCGTCTACCAGCAATACAGGTCATGGGAGATGTGTGCCTTCCCATGGATCGGCATCACGGACATCATCAGTGATGATGCGGATAAAGGCAGTACACCCAATGACGCACTCTATGTGCTGGAGCTGGATGAATTTACGTTTGATGGTACCAATGCAGCGATAACCGGCGCATGGTTGGGACATTATCAGGCGATCTTCAGGGCCAACCTGGCTATCGACAATATCCCGGCCATCGAGATGGATTCCACCTTGCGTGCGCGCCTGATTGGCGAATGTAGGTTTCTACGGGCCTATGCCTATTTCAGGTTGGTGCAATGGTATGGTGATGTCCCATTGATCACCACGATCCTCAATGACGATCAATACTATAATCAGGAACGCACTGCGAAGGAACTGGTCTATGATTTTATTGAAGCTGATTTGCTCGCCGCGATTGATGCACTGCCAGAAAAAGATGAATATGCTTCAGCAGACCTGGGACGCGCTACAAAAGGTGCGGCCAGAGGTATACTTGCCAAGTTGTATGCAGTACAACATGACTTTGCCAATGTAATTGTGCAGTGTGATTCAATTATTAATTCAGGAGTGTACTCCTTGCTTACCCGTTATGCGGATAACTTTCTGCCGGTAGGTGAGCATGGTGCAGAAAGTATATTTGAAATCAGTGCCGTTGCTTCACAAGCCGCAATCGTAGGTCCCGGTGCCACACCATTCAATATGATCCAGGGCGTACGTGGTGTTCCTAATCTCGGTTGGGGTTTCAACAGGCCTAGTGATGATCTCGTCGCAGAATATGAAGCAGGAGATCCACGTCGCCAGGCGACCATCATCTATGTTGGAGAAGTACTGCCTGATGGTTCTACGATCGTCGAAGACAATCCGGAAGTGCTCAATGAGCGATACAACCAAAAGGCCTGGGTGCCAGCGCATGCAGGCCTGCAGGACAATGGTCCGGGCAATATCAGAATACTTCGTTATTCCGACATTCTCTTACTTGGTGCGGAAGCCTATAATGAAGAAAACAATCCGGCCAAGGCACTTGAATATCTCAACATGGTAAGGACACGTGCACGAGGCAGCAATAACTTTATCCTTCCTAATGTGACGACCATGGATAAAGCAGAACTGAGAGAGAGTATCTATCACGAGCGCAGGGTGGAGCTCGCGATGGAACAAAACCGTTGGTTTGATCTCGCCCGTTGGGGTCGACTTGGTGATGTGATGCCATTGGTTCAGCCGGGGTTTATGCCGTCAAAGCATGTGCTTTTGCCTTTGCCACAGTCTGAGATTGATTTGACTGGGGGGACGTTGGTGCAGAATAATGGGTATTGATGTGAGTTGTGAGTTGTGAGTTGTGAGTTATGAATTGTGAGTGAGAATATTGAGGCCGCAGGCCTCAATAAAAAAGTAAAGTTGGGCGTCCGTACGGACGTCCGCATGCGACAAATCAAAAGAAGCATTGTCATGGCAAAAATCATGTAAGTCGTCTTTGACGACATGGGACATTCATATTATTTTGATAAATTCACTCCATGATCCCACTAGACATCACTTCCGTCATCACCATCCTCACCCGCACGCCGTCAACTA
>DATHZY010000589.1:0-3779 GCA_035458325.1 Saprospiraceae bacterium
CCAGGATCGTAGCTGCATTGCTGGAAAACAATCAGACGGAAAATGGCATCAGGTTACCTCAAGTACTGGTTCCTTATACAGGATTTGAATTTATAAGTTCAGAGGAATAAAATTATGAGGCAGTTAACCTCGATTTGAAACCTCCGGGGCTATTTTTGCATTTATAGCATATTAAATACAACCTTTGGGTTGTCCACTAAAAACAAAAAAATGAGTGTAGCTTATTTAGTATTAATCGGCGCGCTTGCGCTTGTTGGATTTCTGGTTCAAGGTCGATTGAAATCCAAGTTTCATAAATATGGCCAGGTAGGCCTTTCCAATGGTATGTCAGGATACCAGGTGGCGACAGCAATGCTCAACCACTATGGCATCCATAATGTCAGTGTCGTGCAGGGCGAAGGTTTCCTTTCCGATCACTACAATCCTCAGACTAAAACAGTTGCATTGAGTCCGGAAGTGTATAATGGTCGTTCGGTGGCGGCGGCAGCTGTTGCTGCCCACGAATGTGGTCATGCCGTACAGGATGATACAGCATATAGCATGCTGAGGCTGCGCAGCGCATTAGTGCCTGTAGTTAAAATTGCCGCGGTTGCACAGCAATGGGGCTTTATGGCCGCTATTTTCCTGCTGGGTACATTTCCTCAGTTGTTGCTGATCCTGATCATCGCGATGGCGATCACCACCTTGTTCAGCCTGATTACGCTGCCGGTGGAGTTTGACGCCAGCCGTCGTGCCCTCGTTTGGCTCGACAATACAGGCACTACGCACGGAACGGAATATGACTATGCAAAGGATTCGCTGAAATGGGCGGCGATGACTTATCTGGTGGCCGCGCTTTCTTCAGTAGCCATGCTGGTTTACTTTATCCTTTCGTATTTTGGCCGCGAGTAATTGACCTGATGATATAGTTAGGAAAACTCATCTTGATAACTTCAATACAGATCCCATGCATGAAAAAATAGACAGTACGATCGCCCATGGCCAGGAGCAGATGGACCATGCCATCGAACATCTCAGGAAGGAATTGACGAAAATCCGCACCGGAAAAGCATCTACCGGAATGCTGGATGGCCTTCAGGTTGATTATTACGGAAGCAATGCGCCATTACAGCAGGTTGCCAACGTAGGTATTGCAGATGCCCGGACAATCACCATACAGCCGTGGGAAAAAGGTATGCTCGCTAAAATCGAGCAGGCCATTTTTGCAGCCAATATGGGTATTACGCCTATGAACGATGGAGAAATCATTCGCATTTCGATACCCCCATTGACTGAAGAGCGACGTCGTGACCTGGCCAAACAAGCTAAAGTGATGGGTGAAGAAGCTAAAGTCGCCTTACGCCAGATTCGTCACAAAGTCATGGATTTCATCAAGAAAGAAATCAAGGACGGCTACCCGGAAGATATGGGAAAGAAGAAAGAAGCAGATGTAGATAAAATGGTACATAGCCACACGGATGCGGTTGATCATCTGATCGCTGCAAAAGAAAAGGATATTATGACTGTCTAAGTCATCCCTGGTTATATGCCTACCCGTTTAACGATTTTACAAAAGGGTTTGAATTCAATTTCAAACCCTTTTTTTATGGTTCAATGCTCGCTCCCGACCCTGTACCAGATGATTTTAACCTCGCAAAATGCCTATTATGTGGATGAATCCGGCTCACTCATCTAATCAGCAAGTCCGTGGATTTACACTTTTCTATATTGGAATGTATTTAAAGAAATGGCTTATCGCCTGATTCAATCCACCACTTCAAACGCTGTATATTCTAATGAAAAATCTAATCTATCTGCTGCTTTTTTCCATGACCCTCCCCTCCTGCAAAAAAGAAGAAGCCCGCCAGGTCAATCAATATACGATTGAACAATTCTACGCCAACACCCGCTTTGGCGGTGGCACGTTCTCCGAGGATGAAACCAGGCTCCTGATTAACAGTGATGAATCAGGCATCTTCAACCTTTACGAGATTACCCTTGCTGATGGTAGCAGAAAGCAACTGACCCACTCAACCGTAGAGTCCTTCTTTAGTATCGATTATGTACCGGGATCCGAAAGCATACTGTATAGTGCCAATAAGGGAGGTAATGAAATAGATCATATCTACCTGCTCGAAAAGGACGGAAAAGTCACCGACCTGACGCCTGGTGAAAATGAAAAGGCTTCCTTCTTTAAGTGGAGTGCCGATAAAAAATCCATGTTTTATATCTCCAATGTCCGCGACCCAAAATACTTTGATGTCTATAAGATGAATATAGGCGAATGGAAACCTACCCTCTTCTATGAAAATAACACGGGACTGAATGTCAATGAGATTTCAGATGACGAAAAAACACTGGTCGTTTCCAAGACAGTGACGACAAGTGAAAATGAATTATACCTGGTCAACAGAGAGACCGGCGCGCAAACCGAACTCTCCCTACCTGACCAAAAAGGCAGGTATGGGACCTCCGGCATATCCAAAGACAGCAAATATGTCTTTTATCTCACGGATGGAGGAAAGGAGTTTACCTACCTCGTTCAATACGATATGAATAGCGGGGAGCGTAAAGTATTGTATGAAACCAACTGGGATGTGATGTATACATACCTGAGTGAAAAAGAAACCTACAGGGTCATTGCCATCAATGAAGATGGTAAAAATACCCTCATCATGCAGGAGGCTGCTTCAGGCAAAACCATTGATTTTCCTGCTATCCCGGATGGGGATATCCTGGGTGTCGAAATATCGGACAGTGAAAAACTGATGCGCCTTTCTGTAGGTACTTCAAAGGCACCAAATAACATTTACCTCTATAACCTGGAGACCAAAGAACTTAAAAAACTAACTGAAAGCCTCAACCAGGAAATCAATGCGGATGACCTCGTCGCTGCTGAGGTCGTACGTTACAAATCCTTTGATGGCCTGGATATTCCTGCCATCTACTACAAACCACACCAGGCATCTCCAGAGCAAAAAGTGCCTGCCTTAGTCTGGGTGCATGGTGGTCCGGGCGGACAATCGAGGACCGGTTACTTTGCCTTAATCCAATATCTGGTCAATCATGGCTATGCAGTCCTTGCCGTCAACAACCGTGGCAGCAGTGGCTATGGAAAGACCTTTTATAAAATGGATGATCGCAATCATGGAGACAAAGACCTGAAGGATTGTATTGCCGGTAAAAACTGGCTGGCAGCGCAGGATTATATTGATGGTGAGCGTATCGGCATCATCGGGGGCAGCTATGGTGGCTATATGACCATGGCCGCCATGACTTTCACACCTGATGAATTCAATGTCGGCGTAAATATTTTCGGCGTCACCAACTGGCTCCGTACCTTAAAATCCATTCCTCCCTACTGGGAATCATTCAGGAATGCACTCTACACCGAAATGGGCGATCCCAACACAGAAGACTCCGTCCGGTTGTATAATATATCTCCCCTATTCCACGCACATCAGGTTAAAAATCCGGTTATGGTCTTACAAGGTGCCAATGACCCGCGGGTATTACAAATCGAATCCGATGAAATCGTAGAGGCTATCAAGAAAAACAACGTCCCTGTGGAATACGTAGTTTTTCCGGATGAGGGACATGGCTTCGTCAAGAAAGAAAATGAAATCAAAGGCTATGGCGATATCCTGAAATTCCTGGATACCCACTTGAAGGCGACGGTTAAAAACTAAGGCTGAGGCGAAGGCTGAGGCTGAGGCTGAGGCTGAGGCTGAGGCTGAGGCGAAAATAAATTTTACATGTAGAGACGCGATTAATCGCGTCTCTACATGTAAAATTTATTT
>DATHZY010000590.1:0-6724 GCA_035458325.1 Saprospiraceae bacterium
GTGGAAGGGTTGCAAAGCAGGCAATAGCTAGACTTGATAGAAATCCCTTATAAAACATGGTGATAGTCCTTTTCTGTTTTCGAGTATAAGATGTTATACCGAAAAATTACTCCAATTGTTTTGTCAAAACAACCGTTTAAACGGATTATTAGACTACCGTGGTGTATCTCTCTACGTATTTTATCCCGATTAGGATTTCATTAAGAAAACGCATTGAGCCCTGTAATATCCAGCCCGGTAATCAGCAGATGGATATCATGTGTTCCTTCATAGGTCACCACCGACTCCAGGTTCATCATATGTCTCATGATCGGGTATTCGTTGGTGATCCCCATACCTCCATGAATCTGTCTGGCTTCCCTGGCTACCTGAAGTGCCATATCCACATTGTTGCGCTTAGCCATTGAAATCTGGGCTGGCGTGGCTCTACCGGCATTTGCCAGTGTACCTAGTCTCCAGGTTAGCAATTGGGCTTTGGTGATCTCGGTGATCATTTCAGCCAGTTTCTTTTGCGTGAGTTGGAACCCGCCGATTGGTTTGCCAAATTGTTCACGCTGTTTTGAATATCGCAAGGCGCTATCATAACAATCGAGTGCAGCACCTATAGCACCCCAGGCAATACCGTATCTGGCTTTGGACAGACAGGATAGAGGGCCCTTTAGTCCTTTTACCTCAAAAATATGTGACTTCGGTACACGCACATCTTCAAAAACAAGCTCCCCGGTAATCGAAGCCCTGAGGGACCATTTTCCATGGATTTCAGGCGCAGAAAAACCTTTCCAGCCACTCTCCACGATCATGCCACGAATATTATCCTCTTCATCCTTTGCCCAAACGACCGCCAGGTCTGAAAGTGGACTGTTGGTGATCCACATTTTAGCGCCATTAAGGATATACGCATCACCATCATCTACAATCCGGGTGATCATACTGCTCGGATTGGACCCGTGGTCCGGTTCTGTGAGGCCAAAGCAGCCTATCATTTCTCCTGAACCAAGCTTTGGCAGGTATTTTTTCTTAAGTTCTTCAGATGCATATTTATAGATAGGGTACATGACCAATGACCCCTGGACCGAAGCCATGGACCTGATCCCTGAATCACCGCGCTCCAGCTCCTGCATGATCACCCCATACGCGATTTCATCCATCCCGCCACCACCATATTCGACCGGAAGGCTGGGTCCAAAAGCACCAATTTCTGCCAGGCCTTTGAATAAATGGGCAGGGCATGCAGCCCGGTTAGCATAATCCTCAATGATCGGGCTTACTTCCTGTTTTACCCATGCCCTCACCGCTTCACGCGCCAATAAATGGTCTTCGCTCAGCAATTCATCAAGAAGGTAGTAGTCGTGGCCCTGGTATTGATCCGTTTTGACACTGGTTTTCACCGTCATAGGTCTGTTTTTGATTTGGAAGGGCAAAGATAAGCGAGGGAAGTTAGCAGTTAGCAGTTAGCCGATAGCAACTAGCAGTTTTTTTAACTTGTAATCCTATGCTGTATTTCTACTTCATTTAGACATAACACAGCTATTATCAGCATGTTTTGTGGAATTTGGCTTCGGTCTGTTCATGGTTGACTTGTAGATGTCTAAAGTTTAATTTTCATTTACAGCAATTATTCATTTATTGCAGGAATCAACGCCGGATGGAGCATTTTTTAATAAATTCCTAACTTCTAACTGCTAGTTGCTAACTGCTAACTTATCATTGCTAACTTCTAACTGCTAGTTGCTAACTTAAAATGGCTGAAATCAAACTTGAAGGCATGTCCTTTTTTGCGCATCACGGATACTATGCCCACGAACAGATCCGGGGTGGCAACTACCTCGTGGATGTGAGCATGGAGGCTGATATTGATGGCGCAGCTATGGGAGATGACCTGCACCAAACAGTCAATTATGAAATTGTCTATCAGATCTGCGCTGATATCATGGATCTACCGGTCAGGCTCATCGAAACAGTAGCTTTCCGCATTGCCCATGAAGTCCGTAAGCAATTTCCAAATGTCCACAACATCAAGGTGGTCGTCCATAAGATCACGCCTGAACTCGGCGGTCCAGTGCATAGCGCTCAGGTGACTTACATACTATAAGCCTTCTTTGGAGAGTTAACAGTAATCAGTAAGCGGTAGTCGGTTTGCTGCTAAACTTCTAAACTACTAAGCCTCTAAGCTGTTAGGTTACTGACCATTTTGCTTTAAACCTATAAACTCATAAGCCTATAAGCTTATAAGCCTATAAGCGACCAAGGCACCAATCATTTCATTTTAACTGAACATTAAATTATGAACACACGCACCATCATCTTCGCATTATTTGTAGCCATTAGTTTGCCGTCATGCGATACATTACAACAGCTTGCATCCGGATTGGAGCCAACCTCGGCGGAAATCGGCCAGGGATTGAAGCAGGCTTTGGAATTTGGTATCAGCGAAGGTGCTGCCCTGTTGGCCCAGAGAGACGGTTATTTCAAAAGCGAGTATAAGATATTACTCCCTGCAGAAGCCAGGAAAGTAACAGACAGGTTGAAATTTATTCCGGGTTTCAATGATGTAGAGAATATCATCCTAGAAAAATTGAATCGTGCAGCCGAGGATGCAGCTACATCTGCCAAGCCAATATTCGTGAATGCGATCAGGGAAATGACCTTTGATGATGCCCTTAACATCCTGATGGGTCCTCAGAATGCAGCCACCCAGTATCTTGATCAGAAAACGCATGTGCCTCTTTATAATGAGTTTCATCCGGTAGTAGTCACCTCACTAAACAAGTTTAATGCAATCCAATACTGGGCGGACGCTGTCAATGCCTACAACAAGATCCCGTTGGTGGAGAAAGTCAACCCTAGCCTTGATCAGTATGTCACAGAAGCTGCGCTGGATGGGCTATTTGGCATGGTGGCTAAAAAGGAAGTACAGATCCGTACCGATATCAACAGCCGGACCACAGACCTGTTGAGAAAAGTGTTTGCAAAACAAGATAAGTAGGATTCGTATTGATGCAGGAGTAAAGATCCCGACCCTTACTACGACACTCCTGCATCGGCGATAATCTTTGGATGGCAACCGGTTGCTGAGCGGGCGAACAAGGAAGTGGGATAGGTAGTCGAAGCATCGCCGCCAACTATCTTTATCTCTGCTAGTTACCCTAGAATTCTTCTGATCTCTGCTTTTTCCTCATCAGAAAAATCCAGGTTCTTCAAGGCACCGACATTATCGTCTATCTGGCTCACCTTGCTCGCACCAATCAATACCGATGTGATCCGCGGATCAATAAGAAGCCAGGACACTGCCAGTTGTGCCACGCTCTGACCACGTCGTTGAGCAATGGTATTCAATGCACTTACTTTTTTCAATCGCGCTTCCGTGATCTGTTCTGTCTTTAGATATCGTCCATCCCTGACGGCTCTGCTGTCTTCCGGAAAACCATCGAGATATTTGTTAGTAAGCACTCCCTGCTCTAAGGGTGAAAAAGCTATAGCACCCACTCCTTCTTTTTCGAGTACAGGTAATAAGCCGTCTTCTTCTACCCAACGATCCAACATGCTATATCGGGGTTGATGAATTAGCAGTGGAGTTCCCATTTGACGGAGAATCTCTACTGCTTTTGTTGTTGCTTCTGACTTGTATTGTGAGATGCCCACATAGAGCGCCTTTCCTTGTTGTACCGCGGTATGCAACGCACCCATCGTCTCTTCGAGTGGCGTATGTGGATCCGGGCGATGGGAATAGAAGATATCTACATATTCCAGTCCCATGCGTTTTAGGCTCTGATCAAGACTTGCCAGCAGATATTTACGTGAACCGAAATTGCCATAAGGGCCGGGCCACATGTCCCATCCCGCTTTAGTCGAGATGATCAGCTCATCGCGATAAGGTTTGAAGTCCTGCCTGAATATCCTGCCGAAATTTTCTTCAGCCGCACCGAAAGGCGGGCCGTAATTATTGGCCAGGTCAAAATGGGTGATCCCGTAATTAAAACATGCCCGCAAGATGTTGCGTCCGTTTTCCAGGTCATCGGTATGTCCCAGATTGTGCCACAAGCCCATGGACAATGCGGGCAACAGAATGCCGCTGCGTCCGCAACGACGATACTTCATGTCATTGTATCTGCCTTCATTGGCCACATACAGGCCGGGAGCATAAGCATCATTTATTTTCATCAGAAGATTTTTTGATTAGCGCCTGTCAGCAAGGCAACAAATGGTATCTCAAGTTATGTATTATCCTGTAGCCACCCAATGAAGTCAATCAATGTCGAGAAACTCAAAAAAGTGGAGTCTTTCTTTTTGCCAGTTGAGATCAGGCAATTGTTTAGCCAATTGGTCAATGTTATTTAATTGAGCCTTTGCAAAAGTCCGGATCGCTTCCTGATCATGGTGCAGTAATCGGTGTTCCATGGCCCTTTTGATTTTTTCAATAGGTGCATGGTATGTACGATCATGCGAGTCCAGATAGCCATCACAAAAGGCCTCCCAGATAATGTCCACAGCCACTGGCGAAGGATGTATCAGATCTCGGGCATAGAATCGGTAATCTCTCAGCTCATCCATCATGAGCTCATAGGCCGGAAAGTATTCGAACCCCGGATGATTTTGGATGATATTGCTGATAGCGAGTATCAGTGTTGCTTTACTTCGTTGATTTTCTACCAGTCCATCTTTGAGATGCCTGACAGGGCTGACCGTCCAGATGATCCTGGCCGCAGGAGCAAGCAGCTGCACAGAAGAATATATATTTTCAAATGCCTCCTCACATTGATGCAACGTAAGTTGTTCATAGCTAAATGCAGCCTGGGGTATCTTATGACAGTTGCCTGCAATCGCCGACGTAACGGCATACCGATAGACTTTTGAAGTACCTGGGCTGATACATACCACTTTGGTTTTCTTCAAATGCTCATGGGCATGCTGTAGCGTCCTGTTTATTTTTTCAAGCACAGCATCTTTATCTGTTCCTGAAAACGAACCATGATGGTCCATGCTGTGATAGAGGCCATCTTGAAAAACCAATTCATCACCATCATAAAATTGAAGCCGGGCTACGCGATCGAATGAAACAGCCAGTGATATTGGGTTGTAGAGTATACCAGATGGATTGCTGATGATATCATATTTGTATCGGTCAAGTTTGGTGCTGATGTGTTCGGCAAAGCAGGATCCGGCCATCAGGATTGGATCAGCGTACCTGATCTTCGGATGAAAATCCGGAATAGGTACATGGGTGGTGAGTTGATCAGCAGCTTTCATGTCGTCAGATCAGGTCTTCGCGTGAAGCAATGTAAGTATCATACCTTGAGCGGGAAATAAACCGTCTCCGGATGATATAGCCAGTAATGAGTCCGAAGACAAAACCACCAACATGAGCCCACCACGCCACGCCGGTGGTGTACGCTGACGAAGGGACAATAGAAATGAAGCCATTGATAAACTGTTGCACACCCCATATGCCGAGGAAGAAAAGGGCGGGCATATAGAAGGAGCGAAATAGAAAGAGGACAAATACCCTGATTTTACTGGCTGGAAACATCACAAGGTAAGCGCCTAATACCGCAGAGATAGCACCACTCGCGCCTATGGCAGGAATGGAGCTTTCCGGATTAAAGAGAATGTGTGCGGCGGATGCGGCCAGGCCACCACCGAGATAAAACAAGATGAAGGGGATCTTCCCGATAACCGCTTCAATATTGTCAGCAAATACCCAGAGGAATAACATGTTGCCGATCAGATGCATCCATCCTCCATGTAGAAACATGTTGGTCAGGAGGGTGAAATAATCCTGTCCATGAACGATTTCTTTTGGGATAACTCCATATTCCATCACAAAGCCCTGTTGAAGCCCTGGCGGCATAGTCACCTGGATAAAAAAGACCAGGATATTGATACCAATCAGGAGATAGCTAAAGAACGGCTTATGCCCGCCTTGTACCTGCTCGTCCTCAATTGGAAAAATCATCCGTGTTTCTTTAGTCTTCGTAAAAGTAGAAAGATAAGTGCCGTTGGCTGGTGTTTTCTCCTGGAAATTGCCTCTCTTCCGCCTCTTTCGCCCCTTGAGCCTATGCTGCCACTTCGCCTTCGCCTCAGCCTCAGCCTTTTTATATTCTCCTATCTTTAGCACATGAAATATTCAGAAGCGCGTAACCAGATGATCCAGACCTGGGGCCAATTGAGTTCGCAATGGGGAATCAACCGTACCATGGGGCAGATCCATGCCCTGCTGATGATTTCACCGGAAGCACTGACATCTGACCAGATCATTGCGGAGCTAGGTATTTCACGAGGCAATGTGAGCATGAACCTCCGCAGTTTAATGGAGTGGGGGGTCGTACACAAAGTATACATACCCGGAGACCGCAAGGAATATTATACCTCCGAAAAGGATGCCTGGAAAATGGCGTTACAAATCGCACGCGAACGTAAGCGGAGGGAGCTCGATCCAATGATCCAGTCCCTGCAACATATCCGCGTCACCGATCCTGAAAAAGCTTCCACCAGGGAGGTAGATGAAATCAATAAGATGACTACGCAAATCCTCGATGTAGCGATGCAGGTCGATAAGGTCCTGGATATAGGAATCAGATCAGGTGGTCAGTCGCTGGTGCGTAAACTGATCAATGTACTCCGTTAGGTGTAAGAGAGTGAGAAGGTAAGAGAGTAAGAGATGATCTAAAATAAATTTTACATGTAGAGACGCGATTAATCGCGTCTCTACATGTAAAATTTATTT
>DATHZY010000591.1:0-2370 GCA_035458325.1 Saprospiraceae bacterium
GTATGCTCTGCACGCTATCGAGCATGGCCACCACCACGCTGGCCAGGATAAGCCACAGCAGCCATACATCAAACCGCTTACCCGCCGCCGTCTCGCTTTCAAAGATGATCCGGTAGAGTTGTTCTTTCTTCGTTGCATTCATACGTCCGCTGGTTTAATTCCTTCCACAAAGTACATATCAATCCCGCCTTTATGCTTTGCTTCGATCTTTCCCCGGTATTGACACACAAAGTGATCCTTGACGAGTTCATAGGTACTGCCACTGATATTGACCTTGCCTGGCTCACCACTTGATTCCAGCCGCGAAGCTGTGTTGACGGTATCTCCCCAGATATCGTAGGCAAATTTTTTCAATCCCACGATGCCGGCCACGACAGGACCACTGTGCAATCCGATCCGGATATTAAATGACATCTGCCCCTTCGCCCGCCTGAGCTGATGCTCCCGGTCTACAAAAGCATTGATCTCCATCGCCGCCATGACCGCATCGGTAGCATGGGTATCCCGCTCCACAGGAAGACCCGCCACACACATGTAACTATCCCCGATGGTCTTGATTTTTTCCAGGCCATGCGCCGATATGATCTGATCAAAGGCACTATAGCAATAATGGATCTCATTGACCAGTTCCTGCGCGCTCAACTTTTCAGCGATCAAGGTGAAATTTTCAAAATCAGTAAACATCACCGTGACATTATCAAAATCCTTTGCCCTGGTGACACCGGTCTCTTTCAATTCAGCAGCGATTTCTTTCGGAAGGATATTCAACAGCAATTCATCCGTACGCTGCTGGAAATACTGCTTCTGTCGCACGAAGTAATAGAACATCATGAAGATCAATGAACCGACTCCAACAAAATTGATGACAAAGAAGAATTGTATCTGCGCATCGCTCAGCCGACTGGTGATATCAAATGCCAATGTCAGCACACTGCTGAGCACGACCAAACCGAGATAGGCGAAAATCCAGCGCATGGATTTCCGGGGATCATCAAAGATCATCGAACCGAGTGGTGAAATCAATCCCCACAATATCACCGCGCTGCCCTCAACAAATCCTCCCAGGGCCACCATCAGGAAAAAAGGTAGCAAAAGGATCAGCAGGAGCTGCGCAAACCTGTACGCTTCAAATCGCCTGGTCATTTCATACCTTATCAAACTAAAGAAGGAAAAAATCGTATACCCCAGCGGGATCAGCCCGGCATGCAATTCGCCGAAGTACAGGTACATGCAACCCCACAGCAAGCCGGCAAACATAAACAGGATCGAACTCAGGACCAGGATAGTCTTGGGTAGTCGTGTTTCAGCATCTTCATTCGGCAATGCACCAATGGAGGCAAGACGTTTGGTAAGATGACGAAACCAGATCTTCATGGAATAAGCCCGGTTTTCCTGTACCAAACTCGAAATCCAAGCCAGCCTGCTGAACCCACATACGACTGCCTTGCCCCATTAAAAGCTTCAGCCGCATAATGCTCACAACTTCCGCCCATAGCAATTCCCTTAACAGAGGTCATTTCGGCAACATTCCCTTTAAAATTATATAAGCCAAATGGATCAGGAAAATAGAGCCAAACATATGTAGGTTCTTTTCCGGTTCTGGACAAGATGGGATCTTTTAAAAAAGTCTCCCCGTTTGGGCAGTCAGGACACAACGAGTTGGTGTAGTTAAACAGACTACATCCCTTTGTATTTGTACTATCCAGGATTGTCTGGACTATTGCGAACTGTTCCGGTGTAGGGAGAAAGCATTCGTATTGAAAGGTGTCTTTAGCCTTCAAACACGAATTCCATACATCCTGCTTGTAAGCGATATACGCCATTGCTTGTTCGTATGTTATCCCCACAATGGGCAGTTCCATCATTTTAAATTTTCGAATAGAATCCCAGGCGGTCTCTGCTACGGCTATTTTTATAATGTGATCTTTGCAGTCATTAGAAAAATGAACGGACACATTCTCCTTACTCTTTCGGAGAAAAGCATTGATGGTAAAATTGTCCCATCTCCCTGGCTCTAATGCCGGCAATTTTGAGCGAATAGCATTATAATGATCTCCGAGGTGAATGATTTTCTGGTCTTCAGTAAAACTTGTAGAGGCAATATACACGAGCCAATCACCCAGAGAAACTTCATGCGTAGCTATGTAACTCACATTCGTTGCTTGTACGATTTCACTCCGGGGGTCAAATCTTGTGATGACACATGAAGTCAACAGGAGGAGAGACCAGCAACAGACAATAGATCTAAGTAGCATCTTGCTCATAAACAGTTTAAAAGTAAGTAACCATTTCCAATGAGCGGATGTCTACGTTGCATATTCAGGCACCCATGTCCTGATTTACCCTTTGAAGTATTTCCTATGCTGAGCC
>DATHZY010000592.1:0-4733 GCA_035458325.1 Saprospiraceae bacterium
TGCTTGCCGAGCTTTTTAGCCAACCTGTCAAGTTCATCCTGATCCATGAGCCGGTCAGCGATCACCACTGCATTATCGAGATCTCCACCTTTGATCAGGTTCTGATCAAAAAGCTGTTCAAGCTCCCTGACGAAAACGAACGTCCTGCAAGGTGCTATCTGGGTTGCATAATCATCAATATTCTGAAGACTGGCATACTGATGACCCAGTATCTGGGAATTGAAGTCAATCATCGCCGTGACTTCAAATTTATCCCCAGGCAAGGCGAGAAGTTCTGTGCCTGTTACCTCATCCCTGAAGGAGATGGGTTCTTCTATTTCAAAATACTCCCTGTCCGTAGCTTGCTCAATAAGTCCGGCACCTAGAATCCCATCAACGAAATCGATGGCACTGCCATCCATAATCGGTATTTCCGGGCCGTTGACCTTGATCAGTACGTTATCAACACCGGTACCTGTCAAGGCCGACAAGACATGCTCAACCGTACTGATCTGTGCCTCCCCGTTACGAATAGTCGTACCCCGATTTGTAGAAACAACCTGGTTTACATCCGCGGTGAGAATTGGCTGATCTTGCATATCCACGCGCATGAACCTGATACCATGATTGACTTCTGCAGGTTCAAATTCGATGACAACGGTTTTACCGGTATGGAGCCCCACCCCTTCCAAACTGAATGATTTGGCTAATGTCTTCTGTTTCATAGGCTATCCGCTTTTAAGGCAGCAATTTGTTTTTCTAATTCCTCAATTCTCTTCATGTATGCGGGCAATTGCTTAAACACTGCATACGATTTTAAATAATCATTATACTGGATAGCCGGATAACCGAAAAGCCTGGTTCCTTCAGGATACTTACCCGAATGTACTCCACTCTGCGCCTGTATCTCTATACGATCTGCAATATGAATATGTCCTGCAATACCCACCTGGCCACCGATCCTGGCATGATCTCCAACACTGGAACTGCCGGCAATACCTGCCTGGGCGGCAATGACGGTATGCTCTCCTATCGTCACATTGTGCGCTATCTGGACAAGGTTATCTATCTTACTTCCTTTACCGATTTTGGTAAAATTTAGTGTTCCCCTATCAATGACTGTATTGGCTCCAATTTCTACATCCTCTTCAAGAATGACACGGCCAACATGATTTATTTTGATATACTTTCCCTTTTCGTCGGGCCTGTAACCAAAACCGTCACAGCCGATCACGGCATTGGCATGGACGATGCACCTGTCTCCGATAATGCAGTTGGGATAAATCCTGACCCCGGGATAAATGATTACATCTTCACCAATCTGTGACCCATGTCCGATAAACACATGTGGATATATAATTGATCGGGCTCCGATGACCACGTCCTTTTCGATGACTGCAAAGGCTCCGATTGAAACATCCTGAGCCGGTACAAAATCCGTGGGTAAGTGGGCCAGATCCGAAATGCCGGGTTTTGGTGTTCCGTTCTTACTGAACTTCTCTACCAGGAACATCATAGCACCATACACATCATCCACCTTGATCATGGAAGCCCTGAGGCTGGATTTGGGTGTAAAGTCCCTGGATACAATCAAAAGGCTGGCATCCGTGGTATACGCATACTCTTCATATTTTGGGTTCGCCAAAAAAGTTACTGTACCCGGAATTCCTTTGTCAATCTGTGAAGGTCCGTAGATCTTCATGTCCCCATCACCTATCAGTTCACCCTGGAGCAGCTCGCACAATTGTGCAGCATTGATTATCATGGCGCAAAATTAACATTCGTGGGATATCTGCACCAGAGAAAGACCGATATATTCACCTAAATATTGAAAATAGAATTACCTACACATGTATCCGAAATCTGATATATCAGCTTCTCTGTATAATTTTGAGCTATGACCAGCAGTAAGAAACCCATAAAGAAGACCGTCAAAAGCGGGCCCAAGCACAAGAAGTCTTTGATCCAAAGGCTTGATAGTCAGGACTGGAAGTGTATTGCCGGGATTTTAGCCCTCACCTTCATCGCTTTCATTCCGGCTTTGAACAATGAATTTGTAAACTGGGATGACGACTATAATCTGGCCAATAATACCAATACCGCCCTCCTCACCTGGGACAATATTGTTAAAATTTTCAGCGAACCGGTCATCGGGAACTACAACCCCTTACCGATTCTGACATTTGCCATCGAACGGTCGATTTTTGGGTTGGACCCTACCATCTACCACGTCAATAATGTCCTGCTCCACCTTATTTGCGTTTTTTTCATCTTCCGGATTTTCAGGTCCTTAAACCTGAATAGTCTGGCAGCAGGGGCAGGAGCCCTTTTGTTTGGAATACACCCTATGCGGGTAGAATCCGTAGCGTGGGTAACAGAACGAAAGGATGTATTATTTGGTGCCTTCTTCCTGGCTGCATTGTGGTTTTACATCCAGTATGTAAAAACAGGCTATGTAAAGAAATATTTCTATGCAGCACTGGGCCTCTTCATCTTTTCCTTGTTTGCTAAAATCCAGGCGGTCAGCCTACCACTGACTATGCTGCTGGTGGATTATTATTTCAGGCGTCCGCTTCAAATTAAACTGGTGCTTGAAAAGTGGGCCTTTTTCGGACTCTCCCTGCTGATTGGTCTCGTGGGTATCTATTTTCTCAAAGATGAAGGTTCGATAAATGATACAACTACCTATACATTTATACAAAGGTTATTGATCGGTGGTTATTCATTAGGCGTATATGTAGCGAAATTTATCTTCCCTTACAATATGTCCCCACTATATCCATATCCTGCCACACTTCCGGCAGATGTCTATATTATCGGACCGATTGCGGCGCTCAGTATTCTGTTGTTTTCGTATATCGCCTTTAAGAAAGACTGGCGGCCATATCTCTTCGGGGTTTTATTCTTCCTTTTCAATGTGATGTTCGTCTTGCAGGTCGTAGGTGCCGGCCAGGGTTTCCTTGCCGATCGATTTACATATATACCATATGCAGGATTTATGTTTATCGTCGCCTATGCAGGCCAGTGGTTGTGGAATGAGAAGAAACAAACCGGGAAAATCGCAGTATACGGCTTCGGGGGCCTTCTAGCCTTATACATGTTTATGACCTGGCAACAAAATAAAGTATGGACCAATAGTGATACACTATGGACACATGTATTGAAATACTCAAACAAGACTCCACTGCCCTACCGGAATAGAGCAAACTTCAGACGCGACCAGGGCAGGACGGAAGAAGCCCTCGCGGATTATAATGCTGCTTTAACACTTAAACCGGATGGTGCATTGTACAATTCAAGGGCTAAGCTCTATTTCAATCAAAAGCAATATGCTATCGCCCTGGAAGATTATAATCGTGCCATAGCTATTGACAGCACGGAAGGAGAATATTTTATCAACCGTGGTGCCGTCTACGCCCTGACCAATAATTTACCCCGCGCGCTTGAAGATTTCAACAAAGGCCTCGCACTTAAGCCTGATCATGCAAATGGGTATAAAAACCGTTCACTGATCTACCAGTCCTTTGGTCAATGGGACAATGCGCTTGCGGATATTTCCAAATACCTCAGTATGCACCCCGAAGATGCTGACCTCTGGTATGAAAGGGGCCGTATTAAGAATGCAACCAATAAACCTACTGAAGGTCTCGCGGATCTGGAGAGAGCTATTCAGCTCAACAATAAGCAAGGTCTGTATTACTATGAAAAGATGAAGAGCTTACTGCTCCTTGGTCAAAAGGCCAATGCATTACAGGTATTACCAACCGTGAAACAATTCGGGATACCTATTGAGCCGGAAGTACAGGCGAAATTGAACCAGTAAAAGATTGATTATATTTAACTGCACCAGGAAAACATTATGCTAAGCCGGCTTATCATTCGAAACTATGCCATCATCCCTGAACTGGATATTGTTATCCAACCGGGATTAACTATTATCACCGGGGAAACCGGGGCCGGGAAGTCTATTCTTCTCGGGGCTTTAGGCCTGGCCCTTGGTCGCCGGGCAGAAACAAAAGTTTTGCCTGATGACGATTCAAAATGTATTGTTGAAGCACATTTTCAACTTGAAGATGAGTCCCTTAAGCCCTTGTTTAGCCGGGAAGGCCTTGATTATGATTCATTACTCATCTGCAGACGTGAAATCAGTTCCGGTGGCAGGAGCAGATCATTTATCAATGACACACCGGTCTCCCTTAAACTCCTTCAGGAAGTCACAGGGCACCTGATTGAACTTCATCATCAGCATGATAATCTTGCGCTTCAATCAAAAGACTATCAGGTCAACGTCCTTGACACCATCAGTGGATCCAATCCTCAATACAAGGAGTATACTGCATTATACGCTCAATTGAATGTAGCCAGGAATGAGCTGATCAGGATAAAAGAACTGGAACTCTCCTCCGCACGAAAAAAGGAATTCCTTTCCTTTCAGTTGGCAGAACTGGAAAACGCTAAACTGGTTCCGGGTGAAATAACTGCACTCGAAGAATCCCAAAACATGCTTGAACATGCTGAGGCTATTGATCATGTCCTTGCGCATTTACAATCTGTGCTGAGCGATAGTTCACATTCATTGACATCGCAACTGACAAGCCTGATCAAGCAAATAGAAAGTGTCCGGTCGGTATACCCACCTATCAATGAAATTGCCGACAGGATACAGGCGGTCAGGGTGGAGATACAGGACTTGTCCCTTGAAGCAGGTCGCCTGGAAGGACCAGGACAAAACGATCCTGCAAAACTGGCCAAGG
>DATHZY010000593.1:0-4270 GCA_035458325.1 Saprospiraceae bacterium
TTTTCCATACTGGCTTGGTTGTTCTCAGGAATTGGAGTGTAAAAATACGGATTCTTTTAGCTAAGGTCTTCAAGGTAGAAAACAGCATTGTTCTGCTAAGATTGGTTTAATCAGCTCCCCCTTTCAGGGGGTAGGGGGTCAGATAGGGCATTTACTTCGATCAAAGAGAATCTTCCGCTCGTCAGGAGACGAGAATATATTGCATTCAAGTCTATGAAGGTCCCGCCTATCTGGCGGGATGGCGCAAAAGGCGCCACTTGAACGAGCGGTCTTTGTAAAACAAAAGATATTTTTCGAGAAGCAGCGGGGTAGGTTTGAGTATAGGTCGCCCCTGGATTTGCTTGTAGAGCCAAGGCGTGTGGCGGAAACAGGCGAGGGGGTAGTTCTGCCCGCCTCAACCATTTCCCCAAATCGTTGTTCCTAAGCCAAAATCAACGTACCTCATTCATGAAATGTCCTACTTGTAATATTGACCTTGTGATGTCCGAGCGCTCCGGAATCGAAATCGATTACTGCCCCCAGTGCCGGGGCGTATGGCTCGATCGCGGCGAACTCGACAAGATCATCGAACGTAATGCCCAGACCATCGCGCCGCCTGTCGATACAGGCTTTGCCAATCCGGTTGACCTCCGTGGCCGGAAAGAAGAGAAGCGCTATCTGGACGACGATGGCGATGACTATTACAGGCGTAAGAAAAAGAAGAGCCTCCTGGATGATTTGTTTGATTTCTAGGGGTTTCGGCTGGGATTTCGTTGCGCACGAGGCGTGGGGAATCCGTTTACTTTTTGCATTGCCCAAAAAGTAACCATGGTTCGACCTACTCTCGCTCGTTCCTGTGCTACAGCTCACCAACCAATGCTAGTCGCTCAAAAAACTCACTTTGGGTTCCGCGCTTTCCTTTTACCATCAGGTTTGCCTTCTCGCTTGTTCTCGTTTCATGTTCTGTTTCTTTTTACTTGTTGTACCCTATAGAGTCTTGTCAATGCGTGAAACAGATCCTTTGAGCTGTTCGAACAATTTTGAGCGACATGATTGCAACCTAATTCGAAATGATGTCTCTTCAGGTACTTTCTTGGACGAAATAGCTGATAATCATTTTAATAGGTACCCCCTTTCAGGGGGCAAAGGGGGGCAAAACGGAGCGACCGTCTATTACCTATTCGAGGTGATTATTTTAAGCATTCTGGAAATGAGGCCGCAGGCCTCATTAAAAAATAACAGTTGGGCGTTGGTTGTACCTGCGCCCGCGTACGTTGGATCAAAGGGGGTGTGCTCAAGGTAAAAGTCATGTAAGACGTTTTTAACGTCAGGTAGTTTCATTATTCAACAGGTACCCCCTGGTTGCTGAGCTGCGGTTGGTGAGCTGTAGCATAAGGACGAGTTTAGAAGGTCGAACCATAGCACATGGATGAGGATAGCAGGTCGAAGCATAGGGGGCAAAGGGGGGCAAATTATTAACGAGTAAATTCTGCATCCAGACAGCCCCTTGCCCCTTGCTCCTTGCTCCTTGCCCCTCGCTCATTCTCATACGCCGTTCAATAGTTTTTCCAACGCCACTTAAATTACACCCACCACTTTTGTTTCGTCTTTTAAAAGGGACGACCATAAAACAAAAGGATTATGAAAAAAATACTCTTCTCCCTGGCTTTCTATGCAGGGTTGCAGGTACTTACTGCCCAGGCCCCCAATCACTTCAAATACCAGGCCGTTGCCCGAGATGTCAACGGCACCGTGATCACAGGCGCAATCGAAGTGCGCCTGTCATTACTGTCTGATGGCGCTGATGGCGATGTCATGTACACGGAATCGCATGTTGTTCAAACGAATCCGCAAGGGATATTCGATCTTACCATCGGGAGAGGAAATATCATCTCCGGTGATATGCAGAGTCTTCAATGGGCCGATCACGAATACTGGATCATGGTTGAATTGAAAACTCCCGGGAGCTCCGCTTTTGTAGAAATGGGCAAGAGCCAACTCCTGTCTGTTCCATATGCACTCTATGCAGCGGATGCGGGTATCGAATTGGAAGCAGGACAAGGTATTGTCATCCAGGATAAAAAGATATCCGCACTGGATGAAAGTGCTGTCAATGAAATCCAAACGCTTACCCTGGATGGAAATGAACTGTCGCTATCCCACAATGGTGGCAAGATTATTTTACCGGAAGGTGGATCAGATAGCTGGTCCGCAAACGGAAATACAATTTTCAATTCGCCGAATGCGTATCGGGTAGCTATAGGTTCTACGCAGGCTACCGATGCCAAACTATTTGTGGAGGGAAGTGGCAATGCCTTTGCCGGCAAGTTTACTACAACAGACGGCACCGCGCTGCTAGGCACTACAAGCGGTACAGGACACGGTGTCTTTGGTGGTTCAACGGATGGTATAGGTGGTGTTTTTACTTCCATCAATGGTTCTGCAGGTTTCTTTAGCGCTGCAAATGGGAATGCATTGATCGCTGATCAGGGTAATGTTGGTATCGGTACCCTCAGCCCCACCAGAAAGTTGCAGGTGATGGGTAGCACATTGCTGATGAATCCAAACGGTATCGCGTTGGAAACCGCTGGTAAAGTAGGTATCGGGGTCACGAATCCCATCTACAAATTTGAAGTCAATGGAACATCCTTCCTTGACAACAGCAATGGTCCGGCTTTATTGATAGGTAGCGGAAATATCGGCATTGGCACAACGAATCCCCCTTATAAACTAACCATGATTGCAGGAACCCAGGATGGTATCTTTTGTTCGTCCGAAGAAGGTCGTGCTCTCACGGTCGTTTCCGAGAGTAACTTTTCGGCAGCAAGTTTTTATTCCACCTATACGCCCGCCGGTTTCTTTTCTTCCCTTGATGATTATTGCATTGCGACACACCAGGGCACATCCGGTACACCCACCAACCATCAGGGGATCTTACTCAAGGAGGCCGGGCGTAACTGGAATATGTATGTGGATATCAACAATGATTTTTCGATGGCCTACAACAATAATCTCCGCGCCTGGATATATGATTCCGACGGTTCGTATCACAATAGCTCCGATCGGTCATTGAAGAAGAATATCGTGCCAAAAACCAATGTTCTCCAGGGACTGCTGCAACTACAGGCGTATACCTATCACATGAAGACGGCTGAAGATGACAGCCCGACCTCACTTGGTTTTATGGCCGATGAAGTAGAAGCCTCGTTTCCCGAACTGGTCGTGGAAAAAGAAGGAACCAAATCCCTCTGCTATGATCATTTTGCGGTGTTGTCTGTTGAGGCAATCAAGGAACAACAGACGCAAATCGAATATTTGAAAGCTGAAGTAGTGGAGCTCAAATCGATGCTTGAGGAAATGAAATCGATGTTGCTTTCATCAAAAGATTAGTACTGATAAATTTCTAAACCGTATTCTGATGAACAAGCATTCACATACCGGCTCTGTACTTATACTATTTTTATGGCTCTGTATTTATTCATCCACGGCTATGATGGCCCAGACGATAGACAGGCAGGTCTTAAGTGCGGCAGGAGAAAATTACGAGACTGTAAATGGATCGCTGGTATTTACAGTGGGAGAGATCGCCGTAGAAACTTTCGAGAAAGAAGTCCAGCTTACACAGGGCTTCCATCAGGAATGGGCAGTCATTACCTCAGTCGCTTCTGCCTCTGCAGATCCGTTACATGTCAGCGTATATCCGAATCCAACAATAGGTATCCTCAATATTGAATCCGAATCAGAGGTCCAAATATTCCTTTACGACCTTTCCGGCAAGTTGAAAATCAAAGCATCTCAACCATTGGGATCCGGACAGATTGATGTGAGTGATTTTCCGGCAGGCATATACGTGCTCGAGGTGATTGACCAGTCTGGCAAGAAGAAGGTGTTGAAAATTGAAAAGGTGGAGTAGATTCTGTCCGCACATCAGGAGACGAGCATATATTGCATTCAAGTCTTTGAGGCCCCGCCCAACTGGCGGGATGGCGCATAAAGAGCTACTTGAACGAGCAATTTTGTTGAATTTAGCCAAAGGCTAAATTCAACTGCTAACTGCTAACTGCTAACTGCTAACTGCTAACTGCTAACTGCTAACTGCTCACTTTTTCACCACCTTCACACTCCCTCGAAAGACATCGTTCTGTATATAGACATAATACACACCTGGAGTAAGTTCTTCTACATCCAAAGAGATATAAGTATCATCCGATTTGTAACCTCCACCATCTATCATCATTCGGCCAAGGGTATCATACAAACGGATCTGACCAATAGGAAGGCTCTTGCTTCG
>DATHZY010000594.1:0-2588 GCA_035458325.1 Saprospiraceae bacterium
AACGTACATGTTGCAAATTATTTTCTTAATAATATGCATAAAATGGTTCCTTACCCCATGGAAAATACGGAGAAAATGTATGAACCCCTAAAAGAATATCCTTTTTGGGATGCCTTAACAAGACACTCAACATGGGGATTATTAAAACCTCTTATTAATTTTATGTCAGCTACTCGAACTAAAGATGATCTTGATATTTGTGTGAAAATTATTGAATTGTTTACATCAGGGAAAGTATCACAACCTATTCTTGAGTTGTTTAAGTATTATGGAAATAATGAAATGGATAAAAATTTGGAAACAATTCGGATTATTCAAAAGAATTAGAGTATAAGCCAATAACCATCATAAGCCATAAGCTCCATTTGCCTGTAAGCTTTATAAGCCCATAAACTTTATAAGCATTATAAGCTTCAGAATGAATAAATTTGCCTCTCAATTTCGACATCAATGCTCTATCCATACATCTACATCAACGGTGAAATCCTTCCCAAAGAACAAGCCCTCATCCCGGTCTATGACCTGGGGCTCCTGAGAGGCCTCGGTATCTTTGACTATTTCAGGGTACTTGATGGGATACCTGTTTTCGCGGAAGACCATATCGATCGCCTCGAAAACTCGATGCGGATGATGGATTTTAATACAGGCCTTTCCAGGCAAGACTGGATGGATCTGTTTTATAAAATGATCAAGGCCAATGAGGTGGATAGGGCCGGTTTCAGGGTCGTGGTCACAGGCGGTTTTAGCGATGACGGATACACCATTCCCGAACAAAAGAATGTCTACCTGATGCTGCATGGCCTTCCAGTCAGCGATCCTGCACAATATGAAAACGGAGTGTCCCTGCTTACCGTAAACTATCAACGTGATACCCCAACTGCCAAAACAACCGTTTATATCGAATCGATGAAGGCTCAGCCTCAATTGAAAAAGTCAGGTGCCTTTGAAGTCCTTTATCATTTCAATGGTGTGATATCAGAGTGCTCGAGATGCAATATCTTTTTTATCACACCGGAAGGCGTCATTGTCACCCCTGCAAAAGGTATGTTGAAAGGCGTCACCCGAAAACAAGTATTGGCGATCGCAGCCGAGCACAACATGCCCCTGGAGGAAAGGGACGTTCACCTCGAAGAACTCCCCTGGATGGCCGGTGCATTCCTGACGGCAACCACGAAAGGCGTTTTGCCGGTAGTGAAAATTGACAACCAGGTGATTGGTGACGGATCAGTGCATCCGTTGGCAAAGGAATTACACGCAGCATACCTTGAGAGGGTGGATCAATATCTGGCGAAGGCCCGATAGAAGCTTAGGTCAGATGAGCTCACTTTATGCTCCAGGCCGTTGGATGGCGTTTTCGCCGCCAACTACCGAAGCCCAATAGTAGTATAGGTAGCTCACAATTGGCTTAAGCCGTTGGATGGCGTTCTCGCCGCCAACCTACGTGATACCTACCGGAATACCCTAGAGGATTGTCTTTGGAATCTCCTTGCTGGTGGCGAGAACAGTTCGACTACGCTCACCACGGCGCACCATCCAGCGGCGATTTTCTTAAATTGTCCCCTATACGACATTACACTGCACGTTTGTTTTTTTATCCCTTTGATCACTCAAGGGTAGTAACTTTATCCACGCGTTGTACCTTACAATACCTGCACAAACCAGATTTATGAGAAAGCCTTTTCATTTTCTTCTTTCAGCTCTCCTCTGTTTGCTTATTTCAATTTCTTCGGTCTATGGCCAGGTCGTCGAAGTAATCCCTGTCTTCCCTAAAGTCACGGATGATGTCACCATCATCTTTGATGCCACAGAAGGGAATGGCGCGCTGACTGGTGTCGCACCCGTATATGCCCATGCAGGCCTGATCACATCAGCCAGTACAAACCCAAGTGACTGGAAGCACGTGCAAGGTGTATGGGGTACGCCCGATGCAAAAGTATTGATGACCTCGCTCGGCAATAACCGCCATTCGATCAGCTATAATATCATGGATTTCTATGGCGTCACAGAAAGCGAAGAAGTAGAATCCCTCGCCTTCGTTTTTAGGAATGCTAACGGAAGCGTAGTGGGCCGCGCTTCAGATGGAGGTGACATCTTTTATCCGGTGTATCCAGCAGATGTGGCTTTCCAGTCAGTACTGCTCTCTCCACAGGAAGCTTCGCTGGCATTGTTTGAAAATGAAGCGCTGCCTATCAAGGGAGCCACTAGCCAGGATGCTGATTTGTTTCTCTATGATAATGATGTTCTCCTGAATCAAACTACAGGTAATCTACTGGAATATAACCTGACCATCACCGAAGCGGGAAATCACGAAGTACGGTTTGTAGCGATCCGGGGAACGGATACCTTGACTCAATCATTTTTCTACACCGTTATCATTGATGTTATCGTAGAAGAACCATGGGCGGGTATGCAGGATGGTTTGACTATTTTCGATGATAATTCAGCTTATTTTCAACTCTATGCTCCTGGCAAATCATATGTTCACCTGAACGGTGATATGAGCAACTGGCAACTTCGCTCCGATTTTCAAATGAAGAGATCGGTCGATGGAGATACCTGGTGGATCGAAGTCCCGGACCTTGACGAGG